>DATDPY010000046.1:0-9115 GCA_035292565.1 Cyclobacteriaceae bacterium
GACACATTGACCCCTGCGATTCTTCCTTCAAGCGCATTCGCAAGGTTATTCTCCCGGGCCTGGGTAAACTTATCGCCCTGAACGGATGACACAGCATAACCCAGGGCTTTTGTGTCACGTTCCACACTCAGCGCCGTAACCACGATTTCACTCAGTTGGGTAACATCAGCGACCATCGATATGTTGATCACCGACTGGCTCCCAACATCGATCTCCTGCGATTGGTAACCAACGTAGGAGAATTTCAGGCGGGCTCCCGCCGGTACTTCGAGTCTGTAATTGCCTTCACCGTCCGACACAGTTCCCTGTGTGGTGCCGACAATAACGATCGCAACGCCCGGTAAGGTAACTCCGTCCTCTGCGCTCTTAACTGTCCCGCTTACTACCTGCTGTGCCCAGCCATAGGAAACAAGAGCAGTCATCACAAGAAAAAACAGTAATAATTTTTTCATAGGTTTGCGTTTAAGCTTGAATAATTAATATGTACCGATAATACATGGCAATGTACGAAAACCACCGTTTAAAACCAAAAGCTTATTTCCATGAAACGCGGTGAATTGCATTTTTGTTAATTTATTCCATTTAATCTTTGATTATTTTTAATTTTTTGTTAATTGATTTATATTTTCATAATATTTTAATCAATTAATTGAAATCATCTTGCGTTTTAATTTGTTAAAAGCATGCTTATGAACCATCAATCCCCCCCGTTAGAAGAATTATTGAAATTACTTTTTATATGTATGACCAAAGCCTAAAAAACGGACTGAATAAAAAATCAACCATCGACCGAAAAGTCGTCCCAATTTATGAAAATCCTTTTATGAACTCAAATTTAAAATCAAAATCTTAGTAAAAAGTTTAGGCTCTATGTTATTTCAATATTTTTAATGAATTTGTAAAAACAGTCAAATTTTAGATAACTTTATTTCATTATTTACAATTATTCACCCGGCAAGTAATTGTAATGCGTATTTTTTTGTTACTGCCTCTCAGGATGAAATTATAAATTTCTTTTTATTCTGCATTTTCAATCCGAAGCCCGGTATTCGGATAAAAGTATTTATTCCAACTTTTCAAGAATGAATGCCACATCCTGGCCGAGATACCGGGCATGCCCTCCTTCAATCTTTAAGACAGGCATATCAAAGGATACGGAATTTCTCCTGACCTCCACTTCTTTTTCCAGGATGAACTGTCCGCGCCAGGTATGGTATAATCTTAATTTGTACTTTATATTTTTAACGGAGGGAAGGGTAACCGTAACTCCCGCCATATCCCTGTCGCAATTCGCCGCCCAGCCGAAAATCAGCTGATCGCTTTCTATCGCATATCCGTCGCCTTCCGAAGTTTTCACGGTTACCGGGGCCAGGTTGGTGAGCTTTGAAAACGGGATCTGATCCACGAAGCGTCTGTAATTCAAAAGCTGGTATGTAAGCACATTGTCATTTAAAGCACGGGAATGAGCCCACCAGTATGGGCTGGTCGCCGATCCGGTGGCAAGGCAAACCCACAAGGTATTATGATACATGGCCTGATACCCGGGCATACTCATTTCATAGAAGGTATGGTCCCATCCTGTTTCCGGAATGACTGCCGGCTTATAATATTCTTTCCAGAGTCGTTGAACCTGCCCGGCATAATTCCGGTACGAGTAGGTGAGCGGGTGGACCTCGGTTGAATCCAGGTTTCCGCCCCTGTTGATCGGGAATCCCTGAGCTTCATAAATCTCCCTGCCGGCCATATCATAGATTTCATATCCATCGGGCCACCATTCCCGGATGCCGCCGCTCCGGGTCCCCGTGGTCGGGTGCCGGTAAGGATCATGCTTGTTGAAGAAATCCTGGATCTTCCTCGACCAGTTCGCGGCGCCGAGGCTGTCGCCGGAAACCCATCCATCGGTACCGTTAACTTCATCTATGATATGCCAGCTGTAAAGCGACCGGCTGTAGCCCCACCTGGCGATCATATAACGGTACAACTTTTCCTGGAATTTCCAAGCCTCTTCGCTGCTGTAGAAATCCCTGGCAGGAGTAATGAGCTGGTAGGGATTTGTTTCCCACCGGATGTTGCCCCCACCCCAAACGGTTTCGGATAAATAAGAATGGAACCAGATATTCAGACTGAGGTACATATCGCGTTCCTCGAGAAAGCCCAGCACTTCGTCGAGCCGGCCGCAGAGATTCTGATCATACCGTCCAAGGCCGCTGCCCCATGTCTCCAGGGGGGTAATAAATGTGGCAATAAAGTTTATTCCCAGCTCTTTAAAATTATCCAGCTCCTCAGGTTCGATCCTGCCCCCGTTGAAAGCCGTATATCCGTCGTTATACCACAATCCGACTCCGAAGAATGGGGTTCCGTCGAAATGTTCGAGATACCGTTTATTGGAAGCTATGCGGACCGGGCCATGATAGGATGATGCCGAAACGTAGAATGCTTTCTCTTCGCTGGAGATCTCTCCGGTTTTATCTTTTACCAGGATCTTGTATTTCCATGTCCCTTTTTCATCCGGCGAAAACCGGACTTTCCAATCGGAGAAAAAAGCATAATAGTAAAACCCGGGTATTTTCCATTGCTTGCCTGAGGGGGAGGTGAAAGTGGCCATGATATCAATCTCGGCAGGGTCGAACGGATTGACAAACTGAGCCTTGATATTCAGGTTAATTTCATATTTGTCGTAAATGCCCACCGAGTCCCGGAAGGTCCGCATATTGACGATTTGCGGCACACCGTAAGCCCACACAGATATGGCGAATAACAATACAGGCAACGACGATTTTAAATAGTAATGAATACGCATAATTTAAAAGTTAAGGTTAAATCAAAAATTTCCTGTTAACTGCCGGGATTCAACCCGCAGACAAAAAAGCCTGCCAAAAAATCCCGGTGTTTGCGGGTGATATTCAAAATCGAATATAATGAAATTACTTTATAACCAAACGATTTTATTTGCGATCGTGATCCAATTCCTCCGTGGTTGAGGCATCATATGGAGATATGAATTTTATCAAATGCTGAATTTCCATTAAATGCACGCAATACAAAGCTCTTCGGGTTTTCATTTTATTAGTTTGTTAATAAAAGAAATGTTTCAATTCCGGGCGTCTAGGTCAAAGCTTTCGCCGGCGGCCGAAGCCTGACTCCTGCGTTGTAGCCGACTTTCGCCGGAGACTGAAACCTATTGCGAAGGCACTAGACTCATACGCATGGCGAAGGACTCAGTGCCGGCATAAGGGATGCAATTTATCATTGAAATTTGCCTAGAATGCGACCCCTCCGGGATCGGATCCTTGCTTTTTTTAACGAGCTACTGGAATGAAAGCTCTCCGGGCTTTGAACATCACATTCCAATAAGAAAAGGGAATAGGAATTGATTTTATTTTCAGCAAATGGTTTAACAACAGAATGATCGTTGCCCTGAGGGCCTACATTTCCAGACTCATTAATAAACGTAATGTCCCGACCCCGGAGGGCGTCGTATTTCTGTAGCTCGTTAAATGATTGGAAGTCCCAATCCCGGAGGGGTTGAATTGTAAACATATTTACCACGGTAGTGTCTTGGATTTTAAAAAAATAAGTAAATTGATTTTCCGGATTTCAAATCCCGGATTCCAGAAATTTTTTTTCTGATTTTTTTGAATTATTTCATCTTTAATTGATGTTGTTATGACCAAAAAACGAATGTATGTTTTGCTTTTGCAGGTACTCACATTACTGGGGTGCAATAACAAATCGACGGATACGGGCTGGAAAATTTCCGAAGATGAATACCTGGAAACACCCGGATTCAATGTCCTGGTCTTTCATAACTACTATCCCGAAGGTAACCAGGGCGGGATCGAATTCATTCATCATGAAGAACGCATTGCAACCAATGGATATATTACGGTTGATTTACCCGGTGGACGGTTCCCCAGGCCGGAAAGGGCCGTTCGCACGACTAGTGCAGAAAATAAGGAGATCACGGCTTCCATTAAAGTTCCGGAATTCAATTTCAATTACAGTCTCAGGGTCTGGCCTGTAGGAAATTCTTTTCGCATTGCCCTTGACCTCGAGACACCCATTCCTGCCGAATGGGAAGGAAAGGTAAATTTTGATCTTGAATTGTACCCGGTTGCCTACCATGGCAAAACTTATCAGCTCGGTCAGCAGTTCGGTGTATTTCCCGAAGAAGGCCTGGGACCTATGACACTTGCCGGGAATGGGCAGTTGGATTATGTTCCCATGGCGGAAGGGCCTGATCTGCTGATAGCCGCTGAGGACCCATTGCGTAAGATCAGGATAGTTCAGGCGAACGGGAATATTTCACTTCTCGACGGGCGGAATACATCGTTGGGCGGATGGATCATCATCAGGTCGGAGGTGCCCAAAGGAACAACCCGGGGTGCGGTGGAATGGACGGTTACTCCAAATCTCATCCCGGATTGGGTTCGCGATCCTGTGATCAGCATTTCCCAGGCTGGATACCACCCTGACCAGGTGAAGCGGGCCATAATTGAATTGGACGCCAGGGAGGATAAGGTTGTGGATGCCGTTCTTCAGAAGATCGGCACTGACGGCGAGGTGAGAGAAGCCGCCTCCGGAATGCCGGCAGACTGGGGCAAATTCCTGAGGTACAAGTATTTAATTTACGATTTCACAACCATGAAAGATCCAGGCATATACAGGGTGAAATACGGGGAAACAATCTCAGAACCTTTCAGGATCAGCGGGGATGTATTTCAGAAAAGCATATGGCAGCCTACCCTCGAGATCTATTTCCCGGTGCAGATGTGTCATATGCGGGTCCGTGACCGGGGGCGTGTCTGGCATGGGGCCTGCCACCTGGATGATGCTGTTCAGGCGCCCGTTTCAACCGAACATGTCGACGGATACAGGACCTACTCAACGACGGAAACGAATTTTACACCTTTCACCACGGTACCTTACCTGAACCGCGGAGGCTGGCATGATGCCGGCGATAACGACCTGGCGGCAGGATCGCAGGCCCAGACGACACTTTTTCTTGCCCTTGCCGGAGAAGCATTCGGCATCGATGTTGACCAGACAACGGTGCAGCAGGATGCTTTGATGGTTCATCTGAGGCGGCCCGACGGGATCCCCGATCTGCAGCAGCAGATTGAACACGGGGTAATCAACCTGCTATCGGGCTACCGGGCTTCGGGACATTCTTTCGTAGGGATCATCGAAACCCGGGAGGGGCGCGCATTTCTCGGAGATGTTGCCTCAGTGAGCGATCAATTGTATTATGACAGATCATTAAAGCCCGGGGAAATCAGGGGCAATCGTTCCGGGAAACCCGATGACCGCTGGATTGTAACCAATAAAGATACTTCGCTGGAATACGAAGTGATCACAGCGCTTGCGGCAGCCAGCCGATTACTCCGGGGATATAATGACGCGCTGGCAGAAGAATGCCTTCTGATAGCGATCAGGGCCTGGGAATATGAACAAAGCCACGAGCCCGTCATCCAGCCGAACGCATATGTTCCAAGACATCATGAGTGGCAGGAAGTACATGCAACCGCCGAATTACTTATCACTACAAAGGAAGGCCGGTTCAGGGATCGGCTTATCGCCCTGCTTCCGGTTATCAAGGAAAGTCCTGGCGAGGTTGGCTGGTCGGCTGCTCGTGCATTGAGCCTTGTCGATGATGAAACATTTAAAAACGGGGTCAGGGAAGCCCTGCAAACCTATAAAGCTGAACTGGACAGCAGCCTGGCAGCAACGCCGTTCGGTGTTCCGTGGAGGCCGCGCATCTGGGGTATTGGCTGGGATATCCAGGATTATGCCGTTGCCCAATATTATCTGAATCGCGCTTTCCCGGATTTGTTCGACAGGGAAAATGTTTTGCGTGTGGTAAATTTTGTCCTGGGATGCCACCCGGGTTCAAGTACTTCCTTTGTCTCGGCCGTCGGTGCCCGTTCCCTGATGGTTGCCTATGGATTCAATATGCACTGGTGGTCTTATATCCCGGGGGGAATGGCTTCCGGTACCGCATTGATCAGGCCGGATTTTCCGGAGTTGAAAGAACCTTATCCCTATTTATGGCAACAAACCGAGTATGTGATGCCAGGAGCTGCAACTTACATCTTCAGCGTATTAGCAGCGGATAAATTGTTGAATTAAAAAAACAACCTTGGAGGTTTTAAAAACCTCCAAGGTTGTTTTTATCCCCAAGATCTAAATAAAATTATCATGATTACAAATTCGTTTTATCACCTGATTATTCTGTCGAGTCTTATTATAGGCTTCTCAGGTTGTACTACAAGTTCAACGAACGAAAATTGGACTATAAATGACTTGGAATATCTTTCCAGGCCAGGCGCCTCCGTCCTTGTATTTCATAATTTTTATCCCAGCGGCCACCAGGGCGGGATAGAGATCATTCAACATGGCGAGCGGATCGCAACCAATGGTTTCATACGTCTTGACCAGGTGAGCAGCCAGCGGCTCGAGGCTCCATTAAGAGCGCCCCGCGAAATAGACAGCGTAAACCAGGTGATCGGGGCAACGGTGAAATATGAAAACATTCCGTTCAATTATACGATCAGGGTCTGGCCGGAAGGTGAAAATATTCGCCTTGCCGTCGACCTGGAAAATCCGATTCCTCTGGAATGGGAAAACAAGCTCAGCTTCAGGCTGGAATTTTACCCGCCGCTATACTATGGAAAGACATTTCATCTGGGCGAATCCTTCGGCATCATTCCCCGCCAGGCAAATGGTCCCAAGGTAAAGGAGGATAATAGAAATTTCAGGGCTGAAAAAATGGCACAGGGAAAGAGGCTGTTGCTCGCAGGTGAGGATCCACTGAGAAAAATCGTCATTGAAGATTTAAAAGGAGACTTAACCATGGTGGATGACCGGAACTCGAGCGGCGGCGGATGGATATCGGTGAAATCCATCATTTCAACAGGAGTTACGAAAAATGCCGTCGAATGGACGATCAGTCCAAATATTATTCCAGGATGGAAGAGAGATCCGATGATCGCAGTTTCCCAGGTGGGTTACCATCCTGACCAGGTGAAACAGGCTATAATTGAGCTTGACCCCGGGGTCGGCCATTTGAACAATGCCGTGCTCCGGAAGGTAAGTGATGAAAACGGAACTGAAGAAATATTATCTGCGAAACCTGCAGAATGGGGGAATTTCTTGTGTTACCATTATGCGGTGTTTGATTTCTCATCCGTGAAGGAACCAGGCATGTATATTGTTAATTACGGCAACCAGCAATCAAATCCCTTTTCAATCAGCGAAAAGGTATATAAGAAGGACGTTTGGCAGCCCACGCTGGAAGGATACTTCCCGATCCAGATGTGCCACGTAAAGGTAAAGGACAGGGCAGCGATATGGCATAATGCCTGCCATCTGGATGACGCATTACAGGCTCCGCTGGCTCAAGAACATGTTGACAGTTACCGTCAATATGCACTTGCAGAAACCCCATATCCTTCCATGACCACCGTTCCTTACCTGAACCGGGGGGGCTGGCATGATGCCGGTGATGATGACCTGGCTGCAGGATCGCAAGCTTCGACCACCCTCTTCCTTGCATTGGCGTACGAACTTTCAAATAATCAGTCGGACCAGACTTTTGTAGATTTCGATAACCTGTTCGTTGAAATGCGAAGGCCTGACGGGGTGCCGGATTTTCTTCAGCAGATCAAGCACGGCGCCGTCAATCTGTTATCAGGATACCGTGCAGCAGGTCACAGCTTTGCCGGGATCATCGCCAACCGGGAAGGCCGTAATATCGTGGGGGACTGGGCGTCACAGACCGACCAGTTGTTTTATAATTCGAAATTCGATGAGAAACAAAAGACGATGACGCATTCCGGGATCAACGATGACCGGTGGGTCTTTACCAACAGGGACACCGGACTTGAATACCAGGTGCTGGCCGCTCTGGCCTCAGCAAGCCGTACTCTAAAAGGATATGATGATCAGTTATCAGCCGAATGCCTGGAAACGGCGAAGAAGGCATGGGAATATGAACAATCCCACGAACCTGTGGTAAAGCGAAATGCCTATGTGCCCAGGAATCAGAAACAAGAAGAAATCCTTGCAACTGCAGAACTATTATATACTACCGGTGAAGAAAAATATTTGTCGCATCTGGTAAGCTTACTGCCTGCGATAAAGGAAAACATCAGGAGCGCCGCATGGGGAATCGCCAGGGTGTCGGAAAGGATTCATGATGAGGCATTTAATTCCGGTTTTAAAGAAGCTCTTGAGTCATATAAAACCAGTTTGGATTCTGCCATATCAGCCAATCCATTCGGAGTTCCCTGGAGGCCGGCGATCTGGGGCATCGGTTGGAATATACAGGAATATGCCCTCGAACATTATTATCTTATTAAAAAATACCCGGTGCTTTTCGACCCTGAGATCGTATACCGGGTTGTTAATTATGTGCTGGGCTGTCATCCCGGATCAAGCGCTTCCCTGGTATCTGGCGTAGGCGCACACTCGATCACGAATGCTTTCGGAGTTTACCGGCACATGGAGTATTATATCTGGGGAGGAATGGTATCGGGGACGGCGCTGATCCGGCCTGATTTTCCGGAACTGAAAGAGGACACTCCCTATCTCTGGCAACAATCGGAATATGTGATGCCCGGAGCCGCCTCCTATATATTTTGCGTACTGGCTACCGAGGATTTATTAAACTCAAATTAACGGTCGTAAGATTATTAAATCCGCGATAAACCACCGGAATCATTCCGGGTTTTCATTCGTTTTCGATAATTTGAAAAGTATTTAAGCGGTATTGTCAGGTCTGAAATTTTTTAATTATAATGAAAGGAAACTTTAATAGCTCCATCATTCCAACTTTGATGGTCCTACTGATCGCGGGATGCCATAATAATTCAACTCAGCAGGATTGGACGATCGACAAACGGGAATATTTTTCGAAACCGGGGGCGTCGGTTCTTGTGTTCCACAATCATTATCCTGTGGGCAGGCAGGGAGGCATTGAGATTATATTGCATGAGGAGCGAATAGCCACGAATGGATTTCTGCAACTCGAAAGCGGAACGGGCCGGCGTCTCCCCAGGCCGGAAAGCGCAGTGCGCCAGGTTGATAGCCTTAACCAGATCATCCACGCGGCGGT
>DATDPY010000047.1:0-22544 GCA_035292565.1 Cyclobacteriaceae bacterium
ATCGGCACCGGCCGGTTTTTTATCGATTAACCTTCCAGACCCATAACAGGAAGGGCAAGTGCTTGCGGAAACCATTTGCCCGAGCATGGTATTGACCACCCTGCGCACTTGTCCTGATCCTTCACAGGTAGGGCAATTCCTGTAGGTGATCCCGTCGGCGAGGATTTGTCTTTTTACCTTTATTTTTTTCTCCACTCCTCCGGAAATTTCATCCAGGGCAAGTTTAAGCTTTATACGGAGATTCGAACCTTTTCTTGCCGTCCTCCTCGTTCCGGCAGAGCCCCCGAAGAAGCTCTCGAACGCAGATCCGCCGAAAATATCACCAAATTGTGAGAAAATATCGTCCATCGACATGCCTCCGCCAGGGCTACTTCCGCCGCGCATCCCTGCATGTCCGAAGCGATCGTACTGTGCCCGTTTCTCCTGATCGCTCAGGACTTCATAGGCTTCAGCAGCTTCCTTGAATTTTTCTTCCGCAGCTTTGTCACCTTGGTTTTTATCAGGATGATATTTAATTGCGGTTTTTCGATATGCTTTTTTGATCTCTTCTACAGAAGCATTCTTGTCAACCCCGAGTATTTCGTAATAATCTCTTTTCGACATTGAATTATGAACCCGTAACTACTTTCGCAAACCTGATCACTTTATCATTAAGGTAATATCCTTTCTCGAGAACATCCACAATTTTACCTTTCAGGGCTTCATCATCAACAGGTATCTTTGTGATTGCTTCATGAAACTCCGAATTGAATTCGGCTCCTCTTTCAATAACCATGACTTTCAGGCCCTGATTTTCAGTGATCGTTTTCAGTTTGTTATATATCAGGGTTATCCCTTCCCGGGAAGATTTTTCATTCTCAGGCATAGATGAAATCGCTCTCTCGAGGTCATCGATTACAGGTAGCAGCCTGATCATTACCTCTTCACTGGCGGTCTTGATCAATTCAAATTTCTCCTTCGATGTCCGCCTCCTGTAATTCTCGAATTCCGAATACAATCTGAGGTATTTATCTTTTAATTCATGGATCTCTGCCGACAAGGTAGAAATTTCCTTTTCAACCTGTTTTTTATGTTTCTTTTTTCCCTTGAGATCGGAATTATCCGGCGCTTCCGTTTTGTGATCACCCTCAGGCTCGGGGATGATTTGATTAGTTTGCCCGGTTCCGGCGGCATTTTCCACCTCGTTTGACATTGTTTCAGGCTGATCCTGATTCTCGTTTATTTCACTTTTATGCAATGAATTTTCCTCCATCATGGATTTAGCCTCTTATTTGGATTTGGCTGCCTATTGTCATGCCCAGCGTACTACAACATTTTTGCCAATCAGGAGAACGTGACAAGTTGGCATACTGATCAATTATTAAGAATATTCCAGATTAATACTTTCAATGGTTCAATTCCCTCACCTGTGATGGATGAAATCAATATCGATTCCACCCTTTCGGGAAGCTCTTTGCGGATTGATTCTTTCAATTCATGATCAAGGAGGTCGGCTTTTGTTATTGCCAGGATCCTCTTTTTGTCGAGCAGCTCCGGGTTATATTTTTCAAGCTCCCCCAATAATATGCTGTAATTCTTTTTTATATCGTCAGCATCGCTTGGAATCATGAATAGCAAAATTGAATTCCGCTCAATATGCCTTAAGAACCGTGTGCCGAGACCTTTTCCATCAGCAGCTCCTTCAATGATCCCGGGAATATCGGCAACCACAAAAGATTTATAGTCCTTAAACGATACCACACCGAGGTTTGGTGTAAGTGTGGTGAAAGGGTAATCAGCGATTTTTGGTTTGGCTTCCGAAACTGCGGCAAGGAAAGTTGATTTGCCCGCGTTTGGGAATCCGACAAGCCCGACATCAGCGAGAACTTTCAGTTCCAGGATGATCTTTTGTTCAATACCGGGTTCACCGGGTTGGGCAAATCTCGGGGTTTGATTTGTCGGGGATTTGAAGTGGTCATTGCCCATACCTCCCTGGCCTCCGGGTGTTATAATAAATTCCTGGCCTTCGTCAACAATTTCTGTCAGAATTTTGCCAGACTCCGCATTTCTGGCTATGGTACCCAGGGGGACTTCGAGTATCCTGTCTTTTCCCTGGGCACCCGTTCGCAGTGCCGCCGAACCTCCCTTTCCGTTTTCGGCAATAACATGTTTAAAATATTTTAAATGAAGAAGTGTCCATAATTGTTTGTTGCCCCTGATGATCACATGGCCACCTCTCCCGCCGTTTCCGCCATCGGGGCCCCCCTTGGGAATAAATTTCTCGCGGCGGAAATGTACAGCCCCCGGGCCGCCATTTCCCGATCGCGTATAAATGATGACATAATCGATAAAGTTTGGAGAAGACATCCGGGATCTATCACCTTGGCAGGCTGTCGATAACGATGCAAATGTCGCCAAAAATCTGATCGATTGATCCTATGCCGTTGATAATATTTAATTTATTCTGGGTTTTGTAGTAGTTGGCTACGGGCAATGTTTCGTTTTTATAAACCTGTATACGGTTATTTATTTTTTCAATATCCTGGTCATCTGTCCGTCCTGAAGTTTTTCCGCGCAGCAAAATCCGTTTCTTTAATTCGATTTCGTCGACCTCCAGCAGGATCATCCCTGAGATCGATTTGTCATAGTTATGCAGCATGACATCGAGGGCGATTGCCTGGTTAACTGTCCTGGGGAAGCCGTCGAAAATTACTCCCGGGCAATCGATACAGGCTTCAATAACCAGTTCAACCATTTTAATGACCACCTCATCCGGCACCAGGTTACCGTCGTCCATATATTTTTTGGCAATCATTCCCAATTGAGTGCCTTCCGAGAGGTGCTTTCTGAACAGGTCTCCCGTGGATATATGGGTAAGGCTGAATTTATCGATAATCTTGTCACTTTGTGTTCCTTTGCCAGCACCCGGCGGACCGAATAAAACTATATTGATCATAAGTTATTTTTTTAAAAAATAGATATCCTTGAGATTCCTTCCCAAACCGTTGTAATCGAGGCCATAGCCGATCACAAAATTATTGGAAATCCTGAAACCGGTATACCGGATATTTACAGGGGCTTTCATGGCATCGGATTTTACCAGGAGCGCAACGACCTCAAGCGATGATGGCCCGAGGGCTGTAAGCTGGTTAATTACATGTTCCAGCGTGTAGCCGGAATCGACGATATCCTCAATAATGATTACATCCTTCTTGAATAATTTCTCATTAAGACCAATAAGTTCCTTGATCGGGCCTGAACGGGTTGTATCGCTGTAGGATGATAGTTTAATAAACGATACGGTTGAGGGCAATGAGATCTCTCTCAGCAAATCCGCGGCAAAAATAAAAGCCCCGTTAAGCACCGAGATGAATATAGGTTGTTTTTTTTCATAATCCCTGTTGATTTCCATGGCCAATTCCAAAATCCTTTTCCGGATCACGTCTTCCTTAAATAGAATAAAAAAATCCTTGTCCTTGATCTTCATAATAAAAAAATTATTATCAATTAAAGGGTTCCCTTGAGTGCATGGTAAAACTTTGGCGGCCAAGTTAAAACTTTTTTACGAACCTTTTCTTTAACAGAATTGGATTTTCAAACCCGGTCTCTGCTCCAGCGCGAAACATCTGTGTTAATTCGATATGTCCATTGGGTTTATTATTGAATTTTAAGCTAATTTTAGCCCATTCAAGGTGAATTCAGGATTGTTTGGAGAATGTAATGTGTTGGAATGCGTAGTAGAAAAGGCAAGCCTTGCGATTGGCATAAAAAAGGCAATTCCTCAAAGTGAAAATTTGTGATGAATTGCCGGAGGCCGGGTCGCCGTAATTAGGATACCTTTTTTAATTACAACGCGTTTATTATGTTAGCTGATTCGCATAATTTATAAAATCCGGTCAGGCAGTAAATGGTAGCGGAAATAGGGAAGTACCTCACGGTTTATTTAATCAGTATGCTCAAGTTCATCGGAGGGCCAACCCTTGGAGCAGCGGTTGGTCTTTCTTTTCTGGAAACGGTTGCAGCTACGGTTCTGGGTATGATGACTACCGTGGTAATTATTTCTTTTTTTGGCCGTGGATTGCGAACCTGGTTAAATAACACTTTTAACAGAGACCGGAAAACATTTTCCAGGCGCAACCGCAGATTCGTGACTTTCTGGAAAAAATACGGCCTGTTTGGAGTGTCATTTCTTACACCGGTTTTATTTTCCCCGATCCTCGGGACGCTGCTGGTCAATGCTTTCGGCGGATCGAGATCAAAAATTCTCGGTTATATGCTGTTCAGCGCTATATTCTGGTCATTGACGCTTTCCAAGGCATTTCATATACTCCCATTCCTGGCTAAATAGATTTAATATGAGAATTTCCATTCCCTTTACTGTTAATTTTTCAGGATATTTGCAAATCGTATTCATTTGAACGACACAAATCACAAATGAAAGCACAGGAAATGATTTTTGAAAACTTAATTGCTAACAGCGGATTCCTGGATCTTCCTGCCGATGAAACCCTTGACCTGAAGAAAGCGATTCATGAACTAAAGAGAGAGAAAAATGCGATCATCCTCGGGCATTATTACATTACGCCCGAACTTCAGGATATTTCTGATTTCGTAGGCGATAGCCTGGGCTTATCTCAAAATGCGGCGGGCACCTCCTCTGATATTATTGTATTTCTCGGAGTTTATTTTATGGCTGAGACCGCCAAGATCCTGAATCCTCAGAAAAAAGTATTGATCCCGGATATCAAAGCGTCGTGTTCACTTGCCGAATCGGCGCCTGTTGAAGAATTCGCCAAATTCAAAGATAAATTTTCTGGCCATAAAGTAATCAGTTATATCAATTGCACGGCAGAGATTAAGGCACTATCCGATGTAATTTGTACTTCTTCCAATGCCGTCCGAATTGTGGAAAGTTTTGGCAAAGACGAAAAACTGATATTCGCCCCCGACAAAAATCTTGGAAATTATATCAACAGCCTTACAGGGCGTAAAATGGTTTTATGGGACGGCGCGTGCATGGTTCATGAAAAATATTCACTCGAAAGAATCCTTGAACTCAAGGACCAGTTTCCCGATGCAAAATTTATCGCACACCCCGAGTGTGAAAAGCCGTTGCTGGTCATTGCAGATTTTATCGGATCCACTACTGCTCTCCTGAAATACACGATGAACGATAATTCCAGCAGGTACATCGTTGCAACTGAAAGCGGAATTCTCCATCAGATGAGAAAATTTTCTCCGGCCAAGGAATTTATTCCGGCGCCTTCCACCGATGCCAGCTGCGCCTGCAATGACTGTACTTACATGAAATTAAACACATTGCAAAAACTGTATTTTACCCTTAAGTTTGAAAAGCCCGAAATAAGCCTTGACAAGGATTTAATGGACCGGGCGAGAAAACCTATATTAAGAATGCTGGAGCTTTCGTGATGGCCGTGAAAAAATATTTTATTTCTTGAAAAGGTATCAATCAGATTTTTTAGTTATTGGTTCCGGGATAGCGGGATTGAATTTCGCACTGAACATTGCCGATTTCGGATCTGTCAGCATAATCACGAAACATAAAGGGGAAGACTGCAATACTTACTATGCTCAGGGCGGAATAGCCGCGGTGAACCACTCCGATGATAGCTTTGAGAAGCACTTGAGTGACACCCTGGAAGCCGGAGCCGGATTATGTCATAATGATTCGGTAGATGTCCTGGTGAAGGAAGGTCCTGCAAGAATTAAGGACCTGATCAAATGGGGTGTTGAATTTACGAAAAATCCCGGTGAAAGCAGCTATGAACTGGCGATTGAAGGCGGGCATTCGAACCATCGGATATTCCATGTCAAGGATTATACGGGTGCCGCCATCATCGATGTCCTTTTAAAAAGGGTCAGGGAACATCCCAATATTAAGATATTTGAAGGGCATTACGCGATTGATATTATCACCGAACACCATGTTCTCGAAAATCTGCAGCCTGCATTCAATATATGCTTCGGCGCATACATATATTCAGAACAAGACAAGGAGGTCCATGTTTTTGAATCGAAATACACAATGCTGGCTACGGGGGGCGGGTCGAGAGTTTATCTAAACTCGACTAATCCGAAGTTTGCGACAGGCGACGGATTGGCCATGGCATACCGGGCGGGTGTAAGAATAGCCAATATGGAATTTGTTCAATTCCACCCAACAGCGCTTTACCATCAAGCCGAACGATTGTTTCTCATATCGGAAGCCCTGCGTGGTTTTGGAGGGAAACTGATCAACCAGTCAGGAGAACGCTTCATGTCGAAGTATGACAGCAGGGAAGAACTCGCGCCAAGGGATATCGTGTCGAGGGCCATTGATTCCGAGATGAAAAAAAGAAGGGAAGATTGTGTATTTCTCGACATGACACACCTGAATAAAGAAGATGTTAAACAGCATTTTCCACAGATCTACGAGTATTGCCTGGTGAATAAGAAACTCGATATTACCACCAGTCCAATCCCGGTGGTGCCCGCTGCCCATTATTTATGCGGCGGGATCATGAGCTCCCTGAACGGGCAAACTTCAATGCAAAACCTTTTTGCCTGTGGAGAAGTGGCGCATACCGGCGTTCATGGAGCAAACCGCCTTGCCAGCAACAGCCTGCTCGAGGGACTGGTGTTCAGCTACCGGGCGGCAATGAAAATAAGATCGAAACGGCCCAGGAATTTTTCCAAAGTGGTTATACCTGACTGGGATGAATCGGGAACTGCAAACCAGGATGACTGGTACCTGATCAAACATAATTTCAGACAGATACAGCACCTGATGTGGGACTATGTAGGCATTGTCAGGTCACAGCAGACGCTGGAACGAGCTTACCGCAGGATGAGGATGATATTCGATGAAACGGAAAATTATTACAGGCGAAATAAACTAAACCTCGAGTTGATCGAATTGAGAAACCTCTCCATTGTGGCATTGATCATTATTTCATCTGCCCTGAGAAGGCACGAAAGCCGTGGTTGCCATTACATGTCAGATTTCCCGGACCGCGACGATAAATACCTGAAGAACACAATCATTTGATTCAGCTTATCCGGCTCCAGTTAATTACATTCATCCCCTGCGAATTAATCTGTTCCCGGATATTCCTGTTTTCAGGATTGCCAAGTTCCGGGTCGGTTTCTATGATTTCGATTGCAGCTTCCCTGGCCTTTTGAAGTATAAACCCGTCTGTTCCCAGGTTACCGATCAGCAAGTCGAGAGCTCCGCTTTGCTGGGTGCCTGTAATATCACCGGGACCTCTGAGCTGAAGATCCATATCGGCAATTTCAAATCCATCGTTTGTTTTCACCAGGGTCTGGAGGCGGGTCTTCGCTTCTTTGGATATGCCGGGATCGGTCATCAGAATGCAGTAAGACTGGTCGGCGCCACGGCCTACCCTCCCGCGCAGCTGGTGAAGCTGGGCAAGTCCGAATCTCTCCGCATTCTCAATGATCATAACGGTTGCATTTTCCACATGAATGCCTACCTCAATCACAGTGGTCGATACCATGATACGTGTTTCGCCTGATGAAAATCGTTTCATTTCAATTTCCTTATCGGCGGGTTTTTGACGGCCATGAACAATGCTTATGCCCGTGTCGGGAAATGCCCTGGCGATGCTCTCGTATCCGTCATACAGATGTTTCAGATCAACTTTTTCCGATTCTTCGATCAGGGGATAAACGATATAAACCTGCCGGCCATCTGTTACCTGCTTGCGGATGAAACCGAAGACCTTCAGACGGCTGCTGTCGAACTGAATATATGTTTTCACCGGCTTCCTCCCATGGGGCAATTCATCAATGACCGATACATCGAGGTCGCCGTATAAGGTCATGGCAAGTGTCCTGGGGATCGGAGTTGCCGTCATTACAAGAACATGAGGGTATGCTTCTGGGTTCTTCTTCCATAACTTCGCCCTCTGAGCAACGCCGAACCTGTGTTGTTCATCGATCACTGACAGACCCAGTTTATGGAAGGCAACATCTTCTTCGATCAAGGCATGCGTCCCGATCAGGATATCGGTCACACCGGTCTGTAATTCTTCCAGGATCTTTTTTCTTTCTGACTTTCTGGTCGATCCGGTGAGAATATTCATCCCAATCCGCAATTCATCCGCATATAATTTAAGGTTGTTGTAATGCTGTTCAGCCAGGATTTCAGTCGGGGCCATCAGGGTCGCCTGGCAACCGTTCCCGACCGACAGAAGCATGGCCAGGAATGCGATTATGGTTTTTCCGCTTCCAACATCACCCTGCAGCAGCCTGTTCATCTGACGCCCCGATTTCATATCGTTATAAAGTTCGTGCATGACTTTCTTCTGCGATGCGGTCAGGCTGAAAGTCAGGACTTCATTGTAAAATCGGGTGAGGAGTTTTGTATCAGGTAAAACAAATCCACTGAATTTTTTATAACGCTCGGATTTGGATTTCAACAACTGTAACTGGATATAGAAAAATTCCTCAAATTTCAAACGGTACCGGGCTAATTCAAGCGCTTCATGAGATTCCGGTATATGGATATTTTTTACGGCAAACAGTTTCCCAGCAAGATTGTATTTTTTTATGAATGCAGGAGGGAGGGTTTCTCGTATATTCGGAAGGGCTTTGTCGAGCAGGACCTTCTGCAGTTTATAAATTCCCTTCGACCCCAGAAAACCCGATCTAAGCTTTTCCGTGGTTGCATAAACCGGCTGCAGGAAGGTATCCGGTTCTTTATGCGGCATGTAGGGATCGATTTCGGGGTGGGCAACATAGACCCGGTTATTATAAGACATGGGCTTTCCAAAAACCACAAACTCTGTGCCCTTCTGTAGTTTCGGAATTACCCATTTGGCGCCCTGGAACCAGACCAGACCGGTTTCGCCGGTATCGTCATAAAAGCTGGCTTCAAGGCGTTGCCTCCCGGGCTTACCGGATAAACGATATCCCCTGATAAATCCCCGCAACTGCACCTGCGACATGGATAAATTCAATTCCGAAACACGCGTAAAATGAGTGCGGTCTTCATATCGGAACGGGTAATGCTGGATCAGGTCTCCAAAGGTGAAAATGTTCAATTCTTTTCTTAACATTTCTGCCCTTTGCGGACCAACACCCTTGAGGAATTCTATTTTTGAGTCAAAAAAGCCCGCCATGGAAGGGATGGGAGGAAGTTGGCTATTCTATTTCCAGCGCAATGTATTCAATAAATGCAAAATATCCTCCTTCAGATAATTAATAACGGGCGCCAGGGAATCATTCCTGGTAGCCGTCCTGAAATACAAGGCCCCCCTGAGGAAATGCTGAACGGAGTCGGTAGTAATAAACTGGATCTGGCTCGGGACTTCGCCCTTCAGTTCGGTAAATGATGCGGCATAGCCTCCTGAAGTAAGGATAATTGATTCATTGATCGACGAGGCTTTTATCTGGTGCTCGCTGATAAGACGATATGCATCGTTAAAATACTCTTTTAAAAGATCCTCACGGCCATGGATCTCCTTATAGGTAATTTCAATATTTGCACCAAGAGTATCATACAAAAGATCGATCCAGAATTTCTCGCTTCGCAGCTCGGAATCCGGGCGGATCCTTTTCCTGATATTGTTCATGGCAATCCAGGACGAATCCCGGGTGATCTTCGCCAGTTTTGAAGCCTCAAAGGAATATGGAAGAGAATCGGGGGTGCCGACGTATTCATGCAGGGGAAGTTCGATTCGGTTATAACCTTTTGGTTTTGGAACATAATCTCCCGAACAGGCTGTAAACAGGAGGATCTGAGCGATCAGAAAAAGCAATTTGGTCCGCACGGTGAATTGCATTATCGGTCAGTCATTTTTTGGGATTTTATAAAAACCCTGACTCTTTTGATCCGCTTATTATCGACAGCAACTGTGGTGAAAACAAAGTTTTTGTATTCTACTTTCTCACCAATCCTGGGCAACTTTCCGTGCAATTCGAGCAACAGGCCGCCCAGCGACTCGCTTTCCCCCTTTACAGGGTCAAATATTTCAGGATCTATTCCGATAACTTTGCAAAAATCATTAAGTGATGTTTTGCTTTCGAATATGTAAGTATTTTCATCCAGCTTATTGTAATGGATTTCATCCTCATCGAACTCGTCGTTAATTTCACCGACAATTTCCTCGATAATATCTTCCATGGTGATCAGTCCTGAAGTGCCGCCGTACTCATCAACCACCACCGCCATATGAACCCTTTTTTCCTGGAAGTCTTTTAGAAGGGAATCGATCTTTTTATTTTCGGGCACGAAATAACCCGGGCGCAGAAGCGTTTGCCATGCAAATTCTTTTTCGCGTTCGAGGTATGGAAGAAGGTCCTTGGTATAAAGGATGCCTTCAATATTATCGATTGTATCCCGGTAAATCGGTATTCTGGAATATCCCGTTTTTTTTATCTTGTTCAACAGTGCATGGAAATCGGTGTTGAAAGGATATGCGGTTATGTCAAGCCTTGCCCGCATCACCTGGCGCACAGACAAGTTTCCAAATTTTACAATTCCTTCCAATATTTCCCTTTCTTCATCGGAAGTTTTTTCTGTTGTAATTTCCAAAGCCTGCTGGAGTTCTTCCGTGGAAATCCGGTAGGCTTTTTTTTCTATCCTTTTTTCGATCAGGTCGCTCATCGAAAGCAGGAACCAGGATACCGGTGAGAATAATTTCTCGATAACAAAGAGAAAGGGGGCAACAAATTTGGCTACTTTAAGGGCATTCGGGTTGGCGTACACCTTAGGGGTTATTTCACCGAAGAATACAAGTGTAAAGGTAACTGCGAAAGTAAGTCCGACAACAACTATTCCTTCCAGTGAATTTGTGCCAAAGAACTTCCAGGCCATGAAGGTCGAAATCGTAACGATCCCTATATTGACAAAATTATTCAGGATGAGGATTGTTGCGAGAAGCTTCTGTGGCTCGCTGATCAATTTATAGATCAGCTGGTCGGTTCTGTTCGTACTTTTCTTGCATTCGCTGATCTGGTGGTTGTTGAGCGTAAAAAAAGCCACTTCAGATCCTGAGGCTGTTGCCGAAAGCAACAGGAATATAATCAGGATCAGTCCATAGGTGCCGTAAAATATCACCGATCCGGAATCCAATAGAATGAATGATAATAAACCAGGATATGGATCTTCCAATTGGTAAAAATTATTTATCAGAAAGGCAGGTCGTCGCTGCCCTCGGTAATGTCGACCGGGGGTTCCTGGGGCTTACCAGTATTGGCATTCATAACAGGTTCGGCATCCGCGGAAGAGCTGCGGGTACCAAGAAGGGTCATGTTCAATCCCCTGATTTTCGTCTGGCTTCTTGAATTGCCTTCCTTATCCTGCCAGGTTTCAGTCTTTATTTTGCCTTCAATATATACCTGGCTCCCTTTCCGCAGATATTGTTCTGCTATTTTTGCGAGGCCTTCCCAAAGTTCAATCCTGTGCCACTCCGTTTGTTTTACCTTTTCACCCTTGCTATTGGTATAGGATTCGGTTGTTGCAATATTAAAATTAGCAACTACTGAGCCGCTTGGCAAATGGCGGATTTCGGGATCCGAGCCAAGGTTTCCGATTAAGATTACTTTATTAACTCCTTGCATATAAAAGAATTTAGCTGGTTTTGAACTTATACTACTGTAAAAATAATTAAAAAATGTGATCCTTCAAATAATTATTGATTAACACGGGTTTGGGCAATGCTTCAATCTCCTTCCTGGTATAGAATGCATATCCCAGTTGCGAAAGCTTTTCGCCTGGCAAATGGATCTTTTTGGCACGGTAATGAATAAATCGCGTTAAAATCCGTTGGTGCGAAAGGTTGCTCCGGAATACTCCCGATTTAATTCCGTATACACCGTCATTATCGGATACTCCCAGCCGCCGGAGAAATGTTCTTTTATTATCCCGAAGATCATTTCTTTCGATGAGAAAAAAATCGTACAATCCTTTCCAGATATCGTTATCGGTCCTTCTTTTCATCAGTATACTGTCCTTGTAGTGAATCACGTAATATATGAAAAATCGTTCCCGTACAATCGATTTTTTTGCTTTCAAAGGGAAATGTTCCTGGCAATCATTCCTCCAGGCATAACAATAGTCGCGCACCGGACAATCCGGGCAGCGAGGATTGCGAGGAGTGCATATAAGCGCACCGAGTTCCATCATCGACTGGTTGTAATCGCCGGGCCGCGAACAGGGTATTAATTCATGGGCCAGTTGCCTGAATTTCTTTAAACCTGTCCCTGAAAACCGGTCATTCCGTATTCCAAAGATTCTTGATAAGACGCGATAAACATTCCCATCCACAACAGCCCGGCATTCATTAAACGAAATGGATGCGACCGCTGCAGCCGTATAAGCCCCAATGCCCGGCAGTCGGATCAGTTTTTCATAACTATCCGGAAATTTTCCTTCGAAGTCATTCACAATAATTTTGGCGCATTTCAACATATTTCTCGCCCGTGAATAATAACCCAAGCCCTGCCAAAGCCGGAGTACTTTCCCCTCTTCGGCCTCAGCGAGGTCGCGAACGGTTGGAAATGCCTGAACCAATTTTGCGAAGTAGGGGACACCCTGGCGTATCCTGGTTTGCTGCATAATGATTTCAGACAGCCATATGTGGTATGGATTTATCGTTTCAGAGCGCCAGGGAAGGCTTCTTCCCGCTTTATCATACCATCGGAGAAGTTTACGGACCATCGGGACTCCGGCAGCATTATCTCCTGATTTTGAGGATGTTTTGCTATATTTGCCTGAATTTATTTTCATTATAAATGGTGAGCACGTACTTTTGTGACTCCAATTAATATGATTATACTACAAAACTGGTAAAACCGTGACAAAGGCAGAAGTAATTTCCAAAATCTCAGAACAAACCGGTATTGATAAGGCCGATGTTTCGGTATCGGTAGAAGCTATGTTCAGCGTAGTTAAAAACACGCTGGCGGAAGGTGAGAATATTTATATCAGGGGATTCGGCAGTTTCATTAACAAGAAAAGAGCACGTAAGGTTGCAAGGAATATATCGAAAAATACTGCTATAATTATTGACGAACATTATATTCCCAGTTTTAAGCCTTCCAAGGTCTTCATTGAAAAGGTTAAGAACAGCAAGCGAGTAAAGACCCCCAGGTAACCATTAACAGGCCCCCCCGTTTCTCATGATCAGGATCCGAATCATATTATCATTTCTGTTTATAACCATTATACTGGGATTATTCCTTCTGCCCAGGGGAGTTGTGGATAACGGGGGCAATAACCTGAATGCGAAAGAGCTTGGCAATGATCGTTTATCGGATTCAATTTCCCTCTCCATAGCGGATGCACATGAGGAGATGTCGGATGAACTAAAGGTGAAAATTAATTCACTCAAGGTTAGGCTGGAAAAAGCCGGGCAAAGTAATTCACAATCTATCATTGATTCCCTGACGGCAATTTTTAAATCGGCAAGCCAGTTTGATTCAGCAGCCATATATTACGAAAAACTAGTGCCCATTTATAATGATGAAGAACATATTCTGAATGCAGCAGATTTATATTATGAGGCATACAGTTATGCGATGAACCGGGAAAGGGCAAGCTACCTGGGAGGCAAAGCCAGGTTGTATTATTCAATGATTCTGGAGAATGATAGTACGCGGCTTGACCTGAAAAATAAAATTGCCATGACCTTTGTATCATCTTCGAATCCAATGAGAGGCATTACGATGCTCAGGGAGATCCTGCAAGCGGATCCGGAAAATGAAAATGCAATTTTCAATATGGGATTATTGTCACTTCAGTCCGGGCAGTATTCAAGGGCAGTTGAGTACTTTAAATCATTAACGGAGTTATCCCCCGATAACATGCAGGGGCAATTTTACCTGGGACTCTGTTTTTATGAACTAGGCGATGAGCTGCGTGCCAAAACCCAGTTTGAACTGGTGAAAAGCATGGCCAACGATCCCACCATTCTGGCAACAGTTCAAAGTTATCTTGATGAAATTAATTAATTGAATAATTATTAATAAAACAAAAAAAAATGCCTTGCGGAAAGAAAAGGAAAAGACATAAGATTGCTACACATAAAAGGAAAAAGAGACTGAGAAAGAACAGGCATAAGAAGAAATAATCATCTTCACTCGATTTCTTTTAGCAGATTGAGATAAAATTTTAATGGTACAGCCTTGAACTATAACCTGGTTATCAATACCAATGATCAAGGATGTCGGATTGCGCTATTAAAGGATAAAGATCTTGTCGAGTTTCATGTTGAAGCGGAGACCAGTGAATTTAAAGTAGGAGATATTTATCTGGGAACGGTGAAAAAAATTGTTCCCGGGCTTAATGCGGCATTCATCAATATCGGGTACGAAAAGGATGCTTTTTTGCACTATCTTGACCTGGGACCCCAGGTAAGGTCGCTGAACAAGTTTGTAAACCAGACCTTATCGCGCAAATTAAACTCTTCCAGGATCAATAATTTCAAACTTGAGCCTGATATAGACAAGTCCGGCAAGATCGGCAGCGTGCTTAATAAAAATCAACACGTCCTTGTTCAGGTGGTTAAAGAGCCTATTTCATCGAAGGGCCCCCGTTTAACCTCTGAGCTTTCCTTTGCCGGAAGATACCTTGTGCTTGTCCCTTTTTCCAATGCGATCAATGTATCCAAGAAGATCACCGAAAATGAAGAGCGAAAACGGCTGGTCAGGCTTATTTCCTCCATCAAGCCGGAAAATTTCGGGGTAATTATCAGAACGGTTGCAAGAAAAAAGGATGTGGCAGAATTGGACAAGGATTTGCAGAACCTGGTGGAACTCTGGGACTCCGGAATTAAGATCCTGAAAAATGCCAGGGCGCCGTCCAGGATCGTAGGGGAAATAGGACGGACATCTTCCATCATCAGGGACCTCTTTAATGAAGACTTCGAATCCGTTAATATCGATAACAGGACCTTGTTTGAAGAAACCAGGAGTTATGTCCGCACAATTGCACCCGAAAAGGAAAAAATTGTAAAATTATACAACGGAAAGGTTAAAATATTCGAGCAATTCGGCATCGAAAAACAGATGAAGTCCCTATTTGGTCAGAATGTTAATCTGCCCAATGGTGGATATATCATCATCGAGCATACCGAAGCGCTTCATTCCATTGATGTAAACAGCGGGAATAAATCCAATTCATCGGAGGATCAGGAAACCACGGCCCTGAATGTAAATCTTGAAGCGGCAAGGGAGATCGCCAGGCAGCTCAGGCTTCGCGATATGGGAGGGATCATCGTCATCGATTTCATCGATATGAAGAAGATCGAGAACAGGAGGCTGGTGTTCGAGAAAATGAAACACGAGATGAAAGACGACCGGTCGAAATACACCATACTTCCCATTTCAAAATTCGGCCTGATGCAGATCACCCGACAGAGGGTGAGGCCGGAAATGAATATCTCGACAAAGGAAAACTGCCCGACCTGCGGAGGAACCGGAAAAATAACAGCTACGATCCTTGTATCCGACCAAATTGAAAAATTCCTGGATCATATCATTACCAAGCAAAATGAAAAAGGAGTAACCGTTGTCCTTCACCCCTACCTGCATGCATACTTTACAAAGGGCATAATTTCGCGGCAGGTCAAATGGTATTTTAAATTTTTCACCTGGATCAGGATCCTGAAGGACACATCGCTTGGAATTACCGAATTCAGGTTTATCAATAAGGCCAGGGAACCCATTGAAATCTGACATCACGATCAACCTGGTATCCACAACTGCGTAATTGGAATAAGCATGATCAAGAAGCTTGAAGAAATAAGCAAACGGTTTGAAGAGGTGGGAAAGTTGCTGATAAAGCCGGAAACCCTGGCGGATATGAAGGCTTATTCAAAATTGGGTAAGGAATATAAAGAGCTTGAAAAAATAGTTAAAAAATTTGAAGATTATAAGAAGATACTGAATGATATCAAAGGGGCAAGGCATGTGCTGGATACAGAAAAAGATGCAGAGTTCAGGGAAATGGCGAAGGCGGAGCTTGACAACCTGCAGCCCAGGAAAGATATTGCCGAGAAAGAACTGAAAGACCTGTTGATCCCCAGGGACCCGAACGATGTCAAAAATGCCATCCTTGAGATCCGTGCAGGGACTGGTGGAGACGAGGCGGCATTGTTCGCCGGCGACCTGTTCAGGATGTATGAACGGTATTGCGAGAAGAAAAAGTGGAAACTGGCCGTTATTGATTTTGCCGAAGGACCTTCCGGAGGCTATAAGGAAATTATCAGCACCATAACCGGCGAAGGCGCCTATGGGACATTTAAATATGAATCAGGTGTGCACCGGGTGCAACGGGTACCTGTTACCGAAACCCAGGGACGTGTGCATACATCGGCCGCAAGTGTGGCAGTTCTTCCTGAGGTTGAAGAAATTGAAGTGGAACTCGACATGAACGACGTTCGAAAGGATACTTTCTGTTCTTCAGGGCCAGGGGGACAGTCGGTAAACACAACATACTCCGCAATCAGGCTGACACATATCCCCACCGGCATCGTCGTAACTTGCCAGGACGAAAAATCCCAAATAAAGAATTTCGATAAAGCCCTGAAAGTATTGCGTTCGCGGCTTTATGAAATGGAGATGGAAAAAATAAACAATGAGATCGGGGCACAGCGCAAATTGATGGTCGGGAGCGGCGACCGGTCTGATAAGATCAGAACATATAATTTCCCCCAGAGCAGGATCACCGATCACCGGATCAATTATTCGGTTTACAACCTTCAGACTGTGCTGAACGGCGATATCGACGATTTCATCGAACACCTGAGGATGGCGGATAATTCATTAAAGCTGAAAGAATAATACCCGGATTGAGCAGAATTGATTTTCTGCCATTTTATCAAATGCCGGTTTATTTACCATATAAGTCCCATGAAATTTTATCAGAAAGAAATTAACCTGGAAAGATATAAAAGGGGATACCATCTAATAACCCATATTATTATAAACAGTTTTCCAGAACTGACAAAAATTGATACGGGCATGCTGCATGTTTTTATTAAGCATACCTCGGCAGGGCTGACAATTAATGAAAATGCCGATCCCTCGGTAAGGGCCGATTTCCAGTCTTATTTCGACAAGATTGTCCCGGAAAACGAGCCGGATTTTATCCATAATGATGAAGGTGCGGATGATATGCCGGCACACATAAAATCCTCATTGATCGGGAGCCAGGTATCCATACCCATCACCAAAGGCAGGCTTAATCTGGGAACCTGGCAAGGAATTTATTTATGTGAGTTCAGGAATTATGGCGGTAACAGGCGCCTTGTGCTGACAGCGTATGGACAATGAAACCCTGGAGGTTTCTGGCTGTCGCGAGGACCGCCGCGCAAACCTCCAGAGCCTATTATATTAAAACCGGAATTCCGTACCCAGCAGTCGGGAGCGAATAACGCCGCTTTCTTTTTCAAATTCGGCGAACGCACCGTCTTTCAAAGCAAATCCCCGGGTTGACTTATTGGCAGGATCAACGATCCAGTATTCTTTTACGCCGCAACGCTCGTATACATCCTTTTTCTCTTCAAGATCATATTTGGCGGTGGAAGGTGTAAGTATTTCGACGACCAGGTCGGGGGCTCCGTGAAGGCCATCCTCCTTTAATTATGTTTATGCGCTTACTGCCGATAAACAGAATATCGGGTTGATAGACGTTTTGATTGTCCAGATAAACATCAATGAGAGCGACCAGCACTTCTGCAAGATTGTGTTGTTGGACATAATTGAATAACAGGTTGTTGATTTTATTCAACACTCATTGGTGAACGTATGAAAGTGAGAACGACATAACCAGATTATTTTCGATCATTTGAGCCAATTTGCCTTCAGGAAGGCTTTAATAAACTTCCAACAGGATGCGGGTGGGGAGATGTTTAATAACTCAAACGCTCATTATACTTCCGATGTTGCAATCCCTTTACCTGAGAGCATAGCAAACTACATATTTTACAAAATAAACAAATCGATTTTCCCTTGGAACCCTAAATAGATCATTCAGGTCATAAAATATTATTGGAAATCTTACTAAATTGACCTGGTAATCAGAAGTTTGCGAAAAATAAATGTTGCCAACATTTTTTATCTCAATTGGTGGAATCCGGTCATGACTAAGGCTCACACTATAGACTTTTTGACTTATAATTTGCCATATGGAGCTCAAAGATAAGATAATGCTTTTTTTGACGGCTCCCTGGTTCATTAGTCTGATCATATGCCTCGTCGTCTGGTTGACGCTTCCTGTTAAGATTGAAAAATACAACCTCAGATTGACGGGAAAGGAGAAAAGAGAGATCTTTCAAACAGCTTTTTTTGACCTTGACCGGGACGGGAACAGTGAGAGGATACATCTGTATAAGGATTTTATCGGAAGGACAAGCATTATTATATATTCAAAGGACAAATTGCTTGACCAATGGAACTTTGATAAAGAGTTTGACGGGGACATGACTTTCAGAAATGGTTTTATTGTTGAAGATATTGATCACGACGGGATTACTGAAATTATAATTGTCACACTTAAAGATGGAGAAATTCTGCTGCACTGCTTTAATCCATTCAATAATGTATTCGCTTTCAGGGACAAGAAAATAGGTTCTTATACTTTATCCAACGGCCGTCGAAACACTCATGTATTATTTACCGAAAACTTTGACGCTGATAATAATGGCTTTAGTGAGATTTATTTTGCATTTCAATCGAATTTTTCAATATGGCCGAGGGGGATGAATGTTTATGATTATGCAAACGATACAGTCATAAAGTCGCCCGTAACCTGTAATGAGATGGAGCCGCCGATGGGGACATGGGACATCGATCAGGATGGGGTCAATGAATTTTATTTCTCTTCACAATCTGTCGGCAATTGTAGCCCGGGTGATCCTTACACTGACCATTATTCATGGTTAATGGTTTTTACATCTGGGATGCAATTCAAATTTGAGCCTGTAATAACAGGGATCTATCCTGCAGTTTTCCGTGTGCAGAAATGTGAATTTGACAATGTTAGATATTTGGCTGGGCTTTATTTATATAAGGGGGATAAAAAAAGCTCGTGCTATATCGCGTTATACAATAAAGCAGGGGAAGTTTATAAAAAGACAGAGATTGATATTATTGATGGCTCGGAATCGGCGACAATACTGCCACAAACAAACCGTGAAATAATTTCTATATTAAATAATGATGGCACCGTTTTTAATTATAATGAAGATCTCGAAGTTGTGAGTAGATTGAACATTGGCCCAATTCAACCACGGCAGGAATATGTTTTGATAGATGCAAATAGCGACGGGGAAATGGAATATTTGCTTTTTTCAAAAACCGGCGATAAACTTATGCTTGCAGCATCGGATTTTTCTTCAATCACCGAAATTAAATCTGAAGAGTTGATCAGTTTGCATAATTACTCAGTGAAATACAACCACGGCGCGCCCACCGAACTATTTATACAAAGTGAAGATTTCAATTATTTCTTTCTGTACAGAAAGAATCCTTATTTTCCATTCCGCTTCATGCTTCTTCCTGGGATTTACATGGCCGTTTTGGGCTGCGTTTCTTTACTTTCCAGGTTACAGAAAATCAGGATGGAACAAAAATACAGAGCGGAGAAGCAGTTGCTGGAATTCCAGTTAAAGTCCATTAAAAACCAATTGGACCCCCATTTTACGCTTAATCTCATAGCTTCCATCGGCGACCTATTTGACAAAAAAGACAGCAAAACCTCGAAGTATGTTTTTAGTAAATATTCCACCCTGCTCCGGCAATCTGTCTTGAATGCTGATCAATATTCAGTAACACTGGATGACGAACTCGAGTTCGTTGAGAATTACCTGAATCTGGAAAAATTCAGGCTGGATAACAGGTTCGATTTTGAGATACTTTGCTACGGAATTAACAGACATGTAGTCGTACCCAAGATGCTCATTCATTCATTTGTTGAAAATGCGGTAAGGCATGGAATCCAATGTCTCACTAAAAAAGGCAGGATTGACATAAGTGCCCAGATGGAGAATACTACCTGTATTGTCAAAATCTGCGACAATGGAATCGGCCGGGAAAGATCAAGTCAAACGACAGAACTGAACACCGGAAAGGGACTGTCTATTATCGACCAGATCATAAAGAATTACAACGAATTAAAGAAAACGGAAATCAGTTACCGGATCAATGACCTGAAAGACGGAGAAGGCAATTCCCTTGGAACGGAAGTGATCATTAGGATTCCGGCTTAAATTTTACCATGGAATATACTTGTATCATAATTGATGATGAATTGAGGGCCGCCAGCCGCCTTAAGTCCCTGATTTCCGACTTTACCGATCTGAAGGTCCTCCATGTGGAAACGAACCCTGGCAAAGGGATCGAAAAGGTCTGTGCACTGAATCCGGATATCGTCTTCCTTGACATCGAGATGCAGAGAAGCGGATTTAATGTGATTGATACGGTGAAAAGCCGCAATGTATTTCCGGCTTTCATTTTGGTAACCGCATATCCCCAGTATGCCATCAAAGCGGTGAAGGAGGCCGTTTTCGATTACCTGATGAAGCCAGTGGACGTCGATGAATTGCAGGAGGCAATAAAAAGATTTAAAAAAACCCGGAAATCCATTATAACACAGTCCGATATAAAACTGCCGCTGAACCCACGCGAAAAAGAAGTGTTGGTGCTGCTGGTTCAGGGATTGACCAGCAAACAAATAGCTGAAAAGTTGTTCATCAGCAAATCCACGGTTGAAACACACCGGCAAAACATCCGCGCCAAGACCGGTGCAAAAACCACTGCAGAGCTGATTGCGCTTGTCCTGAAATAAACAATCCAGATAAGGTAATTCTTAATTTTTTTTGCCTTCCTAATTTATAAATATCCTTAAAGGCCTTGTTAAGTAGTCATAAGTAACGGTTAAAATCCTGATTAATGAGGATTGACCAAACGTGGAATGTGAGATAAATTGATGATTCTTAAAAACACTGGAGGTTTGCGTGGCTGCACATAATCGGCAAAGCCTTCAGGGTTTATATAATAGTTTTTTTAATTTAACCATGAAAACCAGTATCATATTTTTCCTGCTGGGCATCATACCACTAGTTGTTACGGCGCAAACTATCCGGCTTACCCGAACCGAACAGCAGGGCGATAATATCATCATCTGGTACGATCTTGCCGGCTCATCCGAAGGCCAGCTTTTCAGAGTTGAGATTTTCGGCTCGCATAATAATTTCAGCAAACCCCTGGGCATTGTTTCGGGGGATGTCGGCCCGAACATCAGGCCGGGGAACGACAAAAAAATTACCTGGAACGCCAAGGCGGATATCATCAATTTCACGGGAACCATCGAGTTCCGGATCAAGGCAGCCGTTCAATATTCACCCCTGGGAAAGCTTGCCATAGCAGGTTCCCCAAGGCTGAAACGGGGAAAGGCTTATCAGGTTACCTGGGAGGGGGGAGAACCTGAGGATATTTTAACGCTTGAATTATATGGAAAGGAGAAAAGGATTTACCTGATCCCGGATCTTAAAAACACCGGCGCGTACGATTGGGCCGTGCCAAAAAATATCAGGCCCGGCAACCGGTATAAGTTTATGATGCGGCCCGGGAATGATCCGAACAGCGGAACAGTCTCTGAGACATTTAAAATCAAAAGAAGAATGCCAAGGGTATTGTTTGTGGTTCCGGCGATGGTTTTGGCAGGTGGGATCATTTATTATATAATTCAACAATCAAATGATAAACCATTACCTCAACCACCTGCTAATCCTGATAAATTATAAAGAATGAAATTTTTACATAATATTTATTTTATATTCAATATTATCCTTTCAATTGGATTGTGTAAACCTTTGCTTGCTCAGACTTGGTCTGATGGATTTGAGTCATATACAACAGGCACATTTCCTTCTAACTGGACTCCTGATGGAAATGCAACAGCAAATGCAACAAACTATGTTACTACAACAACTTCTTTCAGTGGAACAAAATCTCTTCAACTTTATGGCACAGTTGGTGGTTGTTGGGGTGCACTTGCATATCGTTCACTAACCATTTCTCCGCCGTTTGAGATAGAATTAGCTATTCGAAATGGAAATGAAACTCTTTCCGGTTGTCATCCATACAGAGCAAATTTCGGCCTTCGCAAAGGGACTAGTTGGGCAAATCCCTCCCGTCAATTTATCTTGTTCAATGGAGAAGGTGAAATTTTGGGTGCCACAAATAATTTATTACAAACCTACACAACATTGGAATGGTATACGGTACGAATTCGCTATGAAAGCCCCTCTTCATCCGAAGTAAGAATAAGTTATTGGATTAATGGGATTTATAAAGGTGTAGAGACTCTCGCAGCACAATCAGAGGAAGGTCAAATGACCAATTTCGAAATTACGGTTCAAGAAGGCACCGCATGGTTTGACAATGTTATATTAACTAGTGCTATAACAACTAATATTTCCTAAAAAAACTCAATGACGCAGTATTACATCCGTGATTTCGATTTCGCCATGATATATAGCGATAAATTCTTTTTCTCCGCTCCCAATGACTACGATCATCCGAATTGGCAAGGC
>DATDPY010000048.1:0-3791 GCA_035292565.1 Cyclobacteriaceae bacterium
CTTTTTTGCCGGATCGGTCAGATATTGCCTGTAAGATTCAGGAATAAAATATCTGAAAGCGAAACCATCATCGTACGCACGCAGAATTAATTGGAGCTCCCGGCCCTTGGATGATTCTTCCTTTAGGTTTATGATAATCTCATTGCAGGAGTTCCGGATGTATTTGTATCTTCCGGCAACCGGCGACCATGTTTCATCAATTATCGAGCTCTTAACTTCGGTGACCGACATATTTGGTCCAAGGACCGGCATCTGTTCGAATTGAAGAGAAAACATTGAATTTTCCAATATCTTCACGCCTTTATAGGAAACTGAAAACATTATGTTGGGACCTGTCTGCAATGCCACGGAAAGGTTTCTGTCGGGCGATTGAACTTTTATTTGAGCTCTATCCTGACAACTGTTTAGAAACCAGATTATTAACAGTAATAAAAATCTGGATAATGCACTTCGAATTAACATGATTGCAAGCTTTATTTTAACCCCTCACCCTTTCCAAATATTTCAACAATTTTTACGATCACTTCCACTGCCTTATGCAAAGACTGAACGGGAATGAATTCATATTTTCCATGAAAATTATGACCTCCTGCGAATATATTCGGGCAGGGAAGACCCATGTAGGATAACCTGGAACCATCGGTTCCGCCCCTGATCGGTTTAATGATCGGTTCGATGCCGCACTCCTTCATGGCGCGTTCGGCGATATCGACAATGAATTTTACAGGTTCGACTTTTTCCTTCATATTGAAATACTGGTCCTTCAGTTCCAGTTTAACCCTCCCATCCCCGTATTTAAGGTTCATGAAATCGCAGCATGCCTGAAGCTGTTTTTTCTTTAACTTGAATTTCTCCATAACATGATCTCTCACAATATACCGGAACATAGTTTCCTCAACGGTGCCACTAAAATCGATGAGGTGGAAAAATCCTTCATATCCCTCGGTATACTCTGGCCGCTGGGAAGAAGGAAGTAGGCTGTTGAATTCCATGGCCAAATGCATGGAGTTGATCATGGCATTCTTCGCCGTACCCGGATGTACATTCCGTCCCTGTATCTTTACCGTAGCCAGCGCCGCGTTAAAATTCTCGTATTCCAGCTCACCCAACCGGCCGCCATCAACCGTGTAGGCATATTCCGCGCCAAATTTTTTTACTTCGAACTTATCAGCGCCCCGGCCAATCTCTTCATCAACCGTGAAAGATATCCTGATCACGCCGTGCTTGATCTCCTGATGCTCCGTCAGGAATTCCATTGCCGCCATGATCTCAGCGATCCCGGCTTTATCATCGGCGCCCATGAGCGTACTTCCATCGGTCACGATCAGATCCTGTCCCCTGTACAACAATAGTTCCGGGAAATCCTCCGGCGAAAGATATATTCCGGCGGTTTTATTTAAGGCTATTTTACCGCCATCATAATTCTTAATGATGGAAGGTTTAACATCCTTCCCGGACATATCAGGACTTGTATCCATATGCGAGATAAAGCCCAGGACCGGGATTTTTTTGTCGGTATTGGCCGGCAGCGTGGCCATGACATACCCGTTCTTGTCGAGACTGATATCTTTCATTCCTATGTCTTTAAGCTCATTCACCAGTTCCCGGGCAAGGTCAAGCTGCTTTGGCGTGCTGGGACAAGAAACTGATTTTTCGTCGGATTGAGTATCGAATTTGACATACTTCAGGAATCTATTTTCAACAGGTTTCATAGGTTAATAACATTTTTCATAAAAAATACCGGACATTGTCCGCGATTTCATGGCATGCATTCCAATCGCTGCCTAAATATATAACTGGATAGCGAGAATGAAGTATGCAGGAGCTGGTAAAATGAAAAAAGCCCCGTTTCCGGGGCCTTTTTCGTGGATTCATGTTTAACTAAACGAGTTTATTGATCATTTTGCACCAGGAATCTCTGTCATGTATATCAAAGCTTAATTCCTTACCGTTCTTGCATACAATATTTAAGCCGCGGTTACTGAAAATTCCGGTCCTGAACGGAATCACCTCCTTTATATCGGACGGCATTATTTCAAAATCATATTTTGTATCATAAGAAACTTCCGGTTTAAAATATATCCGCTGGTTGGTTAGTATCAACTTCCCCTTTACCGGGGCCCCGTTCAGGTACCTGGAGTCTTCAGCTTTCACTACCTGTTCGTTGGGTTTAAGGTCAATTTTCATCGGTTTTGTTGTTATCAACTGCAGACACAACAGGAACAGTAATTATGCCAAAAACTTTACTGCACTGATAATCAATTATATAGAATTGAGAATTGCAATATTTCTGCCTTTTTTGTTCACTTCTGAACACCCTTTGTTCGAATGCAAACAAAGTATTGACACGGGATATTTTCAATCATTTCAGGAATGAGTAACCTTGCAAGGTTAAGTGCAGCCTGAACTCCAGATCCGGATCGTCTATGATGAAGATTTTTTTTATCTCATTCTTTGCAATTATTCAAAGTTATTTCGTCGCCCTCCAGGCTTTATGTCAGGTATCCTTTGAATCTTCGAACCTTCCCATAATAAAAATAAATACGCTGGGGTTTCAGATTCCTGACGAACCGAAAATAAAAGCTGCAATGCAGATCATTGACAACGGATCGGGCATAAGGAATTCGGTAAATGACTCTGCATATAATTATAATGGATATATCGGGATTGAGCGCAGGGGCTCGAGTTCGCAGGGCTTCCCAAAAAATAATTACGGATTTGAGACCTGGACGGAATCAGGGAGTGATACTGCTGTATCCTTGCTGGGCTTACCTGAAGAAGTTGACTGGGTTTTACATGGCCCCTATTCCGACAAAAGCCTGATCAGGAATGTCCTCTCCTATAAACTAAGCAATGAAATGGGCCGGTATGCGTCAAGGACGGTTTTTTGCGAACTCATATTAAATGAGACCTACTGGGGATTATACGTTCTCATGGAAAAGGTGAAGCGGGATAAAAACAGGATTGATATCGCCAACTTGGATCCGGATGAAAATGCCGGAGACAGCCTGACCGGAGGATATATCGTAAAATTGGATAAATATGACGGCGTAAATAGCGGATTAGGCTGGCCTTCCCCATACCGGCCCGTGAATTTTTCAAACCCCGACCAGGTCATTTATTTCCAGTATGAATACCCGAAAAACGATGAGATTACCCAGACCCAGATGAAGTATATCAAGGACTACATAACAGCCTTTGAATCCGCCTTATCCGGCAGTTCTTATAACGACCCGGTCGTCGGATACCAGAATTATGCAGATGTAAGTTCCATGATCGATTATGCCATCATCAACGAGATTCCAAGAAATATTGACGGGTACAGGCTGAGTACTTTTATTTATAAAGACAAGGATAGCAAGGGAGGAAAACTTATGTTCGGGCCGATTTGGGACCTGAATCTTGGATACGGGAATGCCGATTACTGTAACGGGGAAATGACTTCGGGCTGGGCATACCGGTTTAACGATGTATGCAACCAGGACTGGTGGCAGGTTCCTTTCTGGTGGTATAAATTGATGCGTGATCATTTGTTTCGAAGTCAGATGCTGGAAAGGTGGACGGCTCTCCGCCAGGATGCCCTTAAAACCGAAAGGATAATGAATTATATTGATTCTGTGGCGATTGTCCTCGAAGAAGCTGCGCAACGAAATTTTATCAGATGGCCCGTTCTGGGTACGTATATTTGGCCCAACAGCTTCGTGGGATACTCCTACGCGGAAGAAATAAATTTCCTGAAATCATGGCTTGGACAAAGACTGGATTGGCTGGATTCCAATATGGAAATTGTT
>DATDPY010000049.1:0-12830 GCA_035292565.1 Cyclobacteriaceae bacterium
ATCCCGGAACCAATAATGATTCAACTGATTATTTTGGAATGGAGTTATTTTACGAATCGCCCCCGAATAAAGATTTGGCCCAATTCAATGGAAATATTTCCGGGGCTTCCTGGAGTAACGCGATGCCGGGAAACGGCAAAAAGAAATCATACCTGTATGGCTATGATCCGATGAACCGGTTGAAAAACGCAGGTTATCATGAATGGGATGGCAATGAATGGATCGAAAGTCCAGGTTACCAGGTTCCAGCCATCCGGTATGACCTGAATGGTAATATCCTTTCTTTGAGCCGTAATGGTATAGCCAACGGCATACCTGTCCGGATCGATGAGTTGCAGTATACATATACAGGAAACCAGTTGGTGAAGGTTGATGATGCCGGTAATGAGTATGGATTTCATGACGGGGTTGATGTTACCGGAGAATTCCTCTATGATGAAAACGGCAATATGACAAGTGACGAGAATAAAGGGATAACTGATATAAAATATAATCATTTGAATCTGCCGGAAAGGCTGGTTTTCAGGGATAGTTCATTTTTTAGTTTTACTTATGATGCAACCGGGAAGAAGCAGAGCCGGGAGGCATTCGATGCAAACGGGAAGCTGTATGAAAGAGTGAACTATTGCGGGGAATTCATTTATAAAAATGATACTTTACAGCAAATACTTACTTCTGAGGGAAGAATTGTTGATCCGTATGATGACGGATTCGCCAGGTATTCCCAATACCAGTATTTCCTGAAGGATCACCTGGGAAATACCAGGGTAACATTCAAGGCCGGTGAAGATATTGTGTACCAGGCGGGATTTGAATCTACTGACCAGCCGTCTGAAGCAGCCATATTCCCGGGATACGAAGATCTGACCATAATTACCGGCGACATCTATGATCATACAGACATCGCCTCACCCGGGTTCGTGGAAAGATTAAGCGGATCTGAAGGTGAAGTTATCGGAATATCCAAGTCCCTTCTGGTCGGAGGAAGGGATACCGTAAGAATGAAAGTTTATGCAAAATATTTTGAGATCACCGAAAATAATACCGGCGCCGGTAAGAATATCCTGGCTGAGTTGACGGATGCATTCGAGATCGTTCAGGGCGGTGAACAGCAGATGATTTATGATGCCTTCACGGAAATATTCCGGGCCGGGCCCGTCATCAGTATTGATGATCTTGAAGATGAGAATGCCCCTAAAGCCTTTCTGAATTATATATTTATCGATGATAAAATGCAGGCTGTCCAAATGGGATTCGACCAGATTGACCGGTCGTCCCTGGAAGACGGGACAGACGTAGAACATGATTTACTGTCGCTTGAATTTGTAGCCCCCGGAGCAGGCTTTCTATATATTTACGTATCAAATGAAAATGACAGGATTGTAGATGTATTCTTCGACGACTTCTCGATCACCCATTTTGATAACCCGATAATCCAAACTGATGATTATTATCCATTCGGGATGAGCATGGAGGGATTATCCTATCAAAGATATGGTGAACTGCACAACCGATTCAAATACAATGGCAAGGAGTTGCAGGATGACCTGGGATTGAACTGGTATGATTATGGGGCGAGGATGTACATGCCGGATCTCGGGAGATGGGGGGTAGTGGATCCGTTATTTGAGAGACACTTTGAATCGACACCCTATTCATATGTTTACAATAATCCAATAAGACTCATTGATCCATTTGGCCTGGATAGTGCACAAAGAGCAACTGCAATTAATCAAATGCAAAATCATATTAATAAAGGAACATCATATAAATCGAATGTATCTTTTTACAATTTACCAAATGGGAATGATCCGGGAAAGCCAGGTAATTGTTCTTCAACCGCCTCAAATTGTGTTGTAAAGGCAGGTGAGCCCAACCCAAGTAGAACACCTGATAAAGGCGATAAAGGCAGTGGGGTCTTGAATATAGAGGCTAATACGATTAAGGTAAATAATAACATTCAAGAAGGTAATTTAATCTCATTTAGAATTGAATCGCCGAAATATCCTTATCATATTGGATTAATAATGAAAGTTGAGAAATCAAATGATGGGAATCCTGTAATATCATTTGGCCATAACCAATCAGGTACCGGAGCTATTATGAATAGCTTCACGCTTGGTGATGGAACAATTTGGGATCAAAGGTTCAGTGGTGCTTTTAAGTGGGATACAAAACCAGATTTACCAATGAATCAAGATTTTGGAACAAAATCGTTATCCGACAATGAAACTTATTTCACAAAAGGTGATTTTTCAATTGGTGCATTAATAATGATTAATTCATTAAACGGAACCGGGGCACATTCAATTGGTCGGTGGCTCTACAAAATAGGTTTATAATTTCTAATATAATACTTATTCTTTAAATGAAAATATTAATCCCCCTTCTAATTGCTTCGTTAATCTTATTTTCTTGCCGATGGAATCAGTCAAGCGATGGTAAAAATCTAATCGATCTTAAACATTCAAACATTAAAAAATTCCATTCATTTTTAACAAAATTCGGAAATAAAGAATTACCATTTGAATTGGATTCAATAACAATTTCGGAAATACATGAAACAAAAAATTATTATAAAATCGATAATAAAGAATTGAAATCTTTTCTGCCAATCGCCGATGTTTCAGAAATGGCCGGCTCAAAGCCTTCATATATATTCTATTGCATGTTTAAATTATCAGTTGATGATGACAAGATCGGTTTGGTTTATTTATATATATTAAATCCGGAAATTCCATACGATGATATAGTAGATAAAATAATTCTGGCAATGTATTCACCTGATGACAAATTTTTAAATTATAAAGAGTTGGCCTTATATGAATTGCATTCAAATGCATATATTTTAAAAACATGTGTAGTTGATGAGAATTTTGTTTTAAATCAGCGAGTCCTGGCTATTACCGAGGACGAATACGGTACTCCAAAAACTGAAATACATTTTAAATGTGAGAAGATTGACAGGTAATTTATATTAAACCCAGCTATCATTCGTTTGGCAAAACCAGCTCAGCGGTAAATACCGGCAAAGATTTAAGTGAACATGCTCCTCGAATCAGTATGCAAACTTTGTAATGTCGCTTGATTATATTCTCAGAATTTAAATCCATACCAGCTATGAAATATCAATACGAAAAGATGTATAAAAACTCGTCAATGATTCGGAGAATCTGCGACAGGCTAATTGTATCAAACGATGGTTTTGAACAACGACGAGAGCCGTTTTATGGAATCCGAAAAATCATTATTCAGATATCTATAACAACCCTGCTGTTCATTTATATATTTCCGGGAATGTTATATGCACAATTTATCCCACAGGAATTGACAGGAAATATTGCTGAACTGCCGGATACAACAAGATTAAAGGAAAAATCAATAATATTTAGCGACTTTGATAAACTTGTCGAGAAGCGCCTTTCCGGGATCGATGAAATGGCAGAATTAGCCAAAATGGATGCTGAATCAAAGAAGGTTGAAGGTCTGCTGAAATCCATGAACTCCGCACATGACCGGATGCTCATGGAAGCCCTGAAGAACCGGAAAAGTTTCGAGTCGATGATTTCCGAAATGAAGGAGAATGATTTTATGGGTGAAGTTCAGGAAAAATTGAAATCCGCGAAGGACCGCCTGGATAGACTCAAAAAGAAATACTCATACCTTCCCTCCGATACCAGGCCGTCGGATGGAATGAAAAGAAATTCGCTGAGAGACGAATCATTTATTCGAAGGCTTGCGCCGGGAGGATATTTTAATTTTTTAACTTCTGAACCTATCACTATTGATTTCTCCCCTGAAGTGGGCTATGAATTGAATCGGAATTTCAGGGCGGGGGTGAAAGCCGAAATGAGGGTAACCCTGGGCAGGCAGGGTATAACCAACTTTTTAATACCCGAAAAAATGGCCGGATTTGGATTCTATTGTTCTCATAAAATCATATTGGGAATTATTGCCAGGGTGGAGTATGAGTCGCTTTATGCGGAGAAGATGAATGCTGATAATCAAATAATTACGAGCCACTCCAATGGCCTCCTGGCGGGAATTGGAAAGGAATTCCGGATAAGGAAGGGCATCAGTGGATCCGTCTTCTTCTATTATAATACATTGCATTCCGACCAAAGCCCCCGCCCCGGTCCCTGGCAGGTGAAGTTCGGGATTAACATGCGATGATTTTGCATACCTATCCTGAAAAGATAATTCCCGCCACGGAGCATTTACGCTGTTTTATCAAGCCGGAATTGTTTGAATGCATCTAAAAATTTCCTAAATTGTATCAGGTATTCCGGGAAGTTTTGGTTTTCGTCCGATGATTTAAATTTTTTTTCTGACTTGTATGAAAACTATCCTGATCTTTATTTTCCTGATTTTATCCTCGGAAATCATGGGCCAGCTCAGGCAGGACCGGCTGGTCAAATTCGGGGGACTGCCCAACTACGGTATTGGGAGTTATCCGGGAAATTTGAGCTCCCCGCATATTATCGGGTTCGAATTTGAAAAGATATCCCGAAGGATGGAATTCCTTACCCATTGTTACCGGTTCGACTATATCCCGTACCTGAACCAGCAATTCACCCTCCTGGGATATAACGTGAAGTTCTACCCGCGGTATCTGACCGGCCGTAGGCAACCCTTGAGAGGAATTTTCCTTGGTGCGGGACCTGCGATTTTCAGCCAGGAAGCCGGGAGAATGCCGAACAGGTATGGTCCCGGCGTAAATGTTACCGCGGGTTACCAGGTATTAATTAAAAACAAGCTATCCATCGCATATGAATTGGATATGCATTACCTCAAAAATCTTAATATGCAGGTGCCCTGGAATAATCCCGATAATCATTGGTTTACTTTCTTCCACTATATTAAACTGGGCATCAAATTCTAAAATATCGATTTCTCTTCATTTCACTCAACTAAACTCCGGTTAAAGAAAATCAGTGCCTCACTGCGCTCCTGATATTTATCGGGGCTCAGCGCTACCCCGCCTGCCAACTTTATACCTTGAATACGGCGGGCAGGTCGGTGTAACATATTCTTCCAACAAATTTTTCGCTTCCCACATTAAATGTCCGGCCAATCCCATATATTACTGAATTAATATTGCATAAGCAGTCATTAATAAGAATATCATAAAATCAGGCCAACCGACATGAAAATCATATGCAAACTTCAGATAATCATTTTTATCCTGGCGCTTATTTCCTGTTCCCAAAAAAAAATCCGGCTCTCCGCCGATTTTGAAAGGGGCTCAATCGGCGCCATGGAAGAAACCGGGCCCGGCTATTTCAAAGGCAATACCCGGCACTGGATGAAATGGGACAATATCGGCAACCAGTACTACTGGTTCTATTTCAGGGCCGAAAACGTAACGGGCTGCCGGCTGACCGTCGAGCTGAACGACCTGATCGGCGTGTACCGGGGAAATCCACATATCGTCTATACCGATTATACCCAACCTGTTTTTAGTTACGACCGGCAAAACTGGGAAAGGATAACGGAAGTGGCATACGACTCGGCAGCCCGCCGTTTTACATTCACCCAACAGTTCGACCGCCAACCGGTATGGATCGCCTACGCCCACCCCTATACATATTCCCGGTTGGAGGAATTCACAAAGTCTGTCGGCGGAGTGAGCGGCCTGGAAGTAAGAACTCTATCCAAAACAGCAGAAGGGCGGGATATCCGGATGTTTTTTATTACCGATGCTGCAGTACCTGTGAGGGACAAGAAGACAATCCTGGTCATTGCCGCGCAGCATGCCGGGGAAGATGCAGGGGCCTTCCTGGCGGAGGGGTTGGTCAGCTTCCTGATCTCCGACAGCCCTGAAGCTGCAGAGTGCCGGAATAAATTCAACTACGCCGTTGTTCCCCTCATGAATCCCGACGGGTTTTACCATGGCATTACGAGGTATAATTCCAAAATGGAGGACCTGAACAGCATCTGGACAGAAAGCACCCGTTCCCAGCCCGAAGTGGAAGGCGTGAAAGCATGGGTGAACGAATGGCAGGCTCCGGGCAATAAGATCGATCTCTTCATCGACGTGCATAACCATACCCAGTTCCATGACTACCATATCTTCATCATGGAAGACAACAGCCTCGACAGTATGGCTGCGACGGTGAATAAATACTGGCCGGTTCGCACCTGGCATTCCCTGTTCGCCGGATCGTCCTGTGCCTGGACGTTCCGCCAGGGAATCCCCTCCGCCACAATCGAGCTATCTCAGGGCAAAATCGGGGAGGATCATTATCTGGCAATTGATGATTTCCTGGGTTACGGGAAGGGAACGGCGGAGGGGTTGAGGGAGTATTTTTATCCGTGATTAGCTAAATTAACGCTTAATGAATTTTTCCCGAACTAAACTCCCCCTTGAAATACAAAAGCAAAAGTTAATACATATCCCCGGTTTCACTGTCGGCCATGCGGGATAGGATGAATACCGGGGTCCCCCGTTGATATCCACAGATTTCAATTAGCTATCTGCTCGCGATGGGAGACCCCGCCTGCCAGCCGTAATGCAATGAAGACAGGGATCACCCTCGGGCCGTTCTCTGCAGTATCCGGTCCGGGGATTTCGTCTCTTTTTTATTTTAGGTCTACGAAATTTCGTCGATCCTAATTCTCCCTTGAAACACAAAATTATAAAAGAAACGTAATCCCCGGCCCCCGAGCCGGGGTCTCCCGTTGATATGCACAAAAAAAAATTACATATTACACGCTATGGGGGACCCCGGATCGCGCTCGGGCCGTTCCCTGCAGTATCCGGTCCGGGGATATCGTCTCTTTTTTTATTTTAGGTCTACGATATTTCGCCGATCCTAATTCTCCCTTGAAAAACAAAACTAAAAATGAATACTAATCCCCGGTTTCCAAAGGGCATTTTGCGCCGGCCGGAATACCGGGGTCCCCTTTTGATATCCACCATATTCTATTTATTATCTGCTCGCGATGGGGGACCCCGGATCACCACACTGGCCGTTCCCTTCGGCAGCCGGTCCGGGGATGTCGTTGCTTTTATAAATTGTGCTTAATAATGAATAATTAAAAAATCATCACATTCGTAAATACCCGAACATCCCATCCCTGAATTCCGGAACATCCACTCCCTGGTCAGGATCTTTGATATACGTTTCGACCAATGTTTTCCCTGTCCGGATATCGATCCAGTTAATCGACGCCGGTGATTTTACCATTCCGGGTGAGAAATTCAATTTCACCTTCACCGGATTAAACTCGTTCTCCGGGTCATCATTCATCAGGTAGATCAGCATTTCATTATCATCACCGCAGGCATATACCCTGACGGTCGTGTCGGATGCCGACAATTTTTCGTTCAGGTTTTTGCTGTTGAAATTTGCCCAATCGATGGTATGGCAAAAATCGCTGTAGTTCTTCAGCCATTTTAATTCCTGCAAGGTCAGCTCCGGCCATTTTTTTCCGGATAACCATGAATGCAGGTTGCCTGCCGCACCCACAGCTATCGGCCCCCAGAGCATATGGAGGAATCCCCTTTCAAGATCATAGGCTGCCCCGTTAATGTGGTCCATGCCGCCTTCACCGCAATACACGGGATCTCCATGACTCAGGGCCTGCAATACCCTGCTGAAAAGAGCCTGCGCCATCATTTCGGCATCATTCCCGGCCGGATTATAGTCGTAAACGCGCACCGAACCGCAGTCCATCTCGCCCTTGGGATCGACGCCGGTATTATATTGGAAGCCGATGATATGGTCGTTCTCATCGAGACTGTCGACATACGCATACATCTGCTCCTTCCATTCGGCGGTTTTTTTGCCGTCGTTCACCAGGTCCCACATGAAGACCGCCCTGCTGTGTTTCCAGCGGTTCACGAAGATGGAATACCGGTTCTTCATTGCTTCCCAACTCGCTTTATGCTCCACTCCTTTCAGGTCGTTGGCTGAATCTGTCGTGCCTTTTGGGAAAAAAGTTTTGTTATAAACATTTTTGGCGCTGTCCCATCCGAAACCTACATCCGGCCGGAGATTATTCTCATTCCAGAAACATATGGTCAGGTAAATATTATTTTCCCTGCACTTTTTAACGATATAATCGATTTTGGCCAGCCGTTCTTCATCGAATACGCCTACCTCAATTTCGGGATCGGCGGAAACGCCAACCCAAATCCTTAAATAATTTACCCCATGATCAGCATACAACTGCAAAAGGCTGTCTATCTCTCTTTCTGTTTTCCGGTAAAGCACGAAGTGATTGAAACCGATGGGGATGTAGGGTGTGACGTCATCGAAGACGAAGTAGCGGTTGTTTTTATCCACTCTGACAAATCCTTTGTCTTTTGGCTCGCATGCGGCCAGTGATAAAACAAATATGGCAATAAATGCCGGAAGCCAGTATTTCTTTATCATGGTGGTAATTTATTTCCTTCCCAGGTTCTGATGCATTAGCCGTTCCACAAGCCTCCGTGTGAATTCATCAGCTTTGACCGTCAGCGCGACCTCGGAGTTGGGCTCCTTGCTCTCATCGATAACCGTATATCCGTCATCGATCACTTTAACAAATGCCTTACGTGTCGTAATCAGGTCAGGCCAGATGACTACCGCCACGGCAAGGGCGTCATGCAGGACAGGCGTCTGATAGCCGTGCGACCGGGAGCCCCAGAGCGACTGCAGGCTGACCAGCGCATCCGTCAGCGGCGAGTTTCGCATCGCCAGCTTGTCGCGGTATTCCTCATCAAGTCTTACCAGCATGGTAACATCCAATCCGATATAGGTGATCTTCGCCCCGCTCGATGCCAGCATCTTGGAAGCGGCCACATTGGCGCGTACGTTCCATTCGTTGCTTGGAACAGGCCCCAGGTCATAGCCCCGGTAGAACGACCCGAACATCGAATAGACATGTTTGGCCAGCTTCAGTACATCCGGATCTTTCGCGAGGACGCTCTTGATATTGGTCACCGGACCTACCGTGAACAGGATCACTTCGTTGGGGTATTTCCTCAGGTTGGAGATAATGAAATCGGTTGCATTGTTCGAAACGGGCTTGAGCTTGTCGAAATCCCTCGACCAGGAAAACTGGAGTTCGATATCGTCATCCGTTTTTTCCCCCACGATCACGGGAATATTTTCTAGGCCGCATTCATACAGCATCTTGCAGGCCACCTCGGCCCGCCCAGGCGTATTGCCGTCGTCCATCACCAGGCCCAGCACTTCGAATTCAGGGCTCGCCAGCACCAATGCAACAGCATAGGCATCGTCGATGTCTCCTCCCAGGTCGCAGTCCAGAATGATCTTCTGTTTTTCACTGCCGATGGACTGTATCGTGATCATCAATGCAAAAAAAATAACCGAAAAAATCTGTTTCATCGCGTTTAAAGATTAATTCAATTCTTAATTACCTGCACAAAAACTCTTTGTGGCTTCTTTACCGCATATTCCGTTCCCGAATCCGCTTATTGACTCCGATCCTGGAATTTGGATTTTGGAATTTGAAATTTATTTGAATTTTGTTTTTTGTATTTTGATTTTTTATAATTTATAGTTCCCTGATCAGCTCCAGCATCTGCCTGTCGAGCTTATGACCCTTGAAGTCCTCATATGTAACATCCTCCCTTTGGCTGTCGAGGATACCGAATCCTCCGCGGAAATTCCACATCGCCCATCCCCAGCCTGCCACCTTCCACTGCGACATGAGTTCCCTCATCCAGGCCAGAACAACGTCGTGGGGAGTTTTGCTGAACGCTCCGAACTCGCCAACATGCACTCCGATACCCATCTGCTGGAGTTTCTTCCAGGGCTCGATCATCTGCAGCCTTATCCTTTCGCTGTTCCATTCCGTTCCGGGTTCCACACCCCAGCTCCTGATCGTACTGGCATAATAATCATTCATCGCGTCGGTAGCCCACCTGAATTCCGTGGAAGCTTCGGGCACGAATGGCCATTTGGGCACCGGCCATTTATCCGCGCCGTCGACCCACCCAGCCAGGTAATGTGTGATCTGGCTGGGCTCGTATCCTCTTGTAGATTGTGCAATATTCAGGTCGGCAAGCTCCGGAATCGGGTTCCTGCCCCACCACAGGCCGTCGGATATGATCAGCCGGTTGGGGTCAACATCCCTGATGGCCTTTACCACGCGCCGGGTAACCCTTACATAATCTTCGACGGCAAGCGGCCGGTCCCTTTTATGATCATAGGTTGCCGGCTCGTTCACCAGATTGAAGCTCACATTCCGGTTGGGCATGCCCTTATACCGCTGGGCGAAATGCGACCAGTGATAATCGTATGCCTGCTGGGCTTCCTCATCCAGCCAGAGGTTGAACGGTTCCTCAGCCGAACGGTCGACAGTATAACCCGGTGCCCGGTGAAAATTGATGTCCACATGTATGCCGTATTGTTTTCCGAACTCCACAGCCTGGTCGATCTCCTTCAGGATCTTTTCATCGAGCTTCTTCCAGTCCTTCGGGTCCGACCAGCACCAGTACGACATGGGCAGCCTGACGAAATCAAAGCCCAGCTCTTTGATCATTTCGAAATCGGCCTCGCTGAAAGGGTCGTTCCTGTTCGTGGCGATGAATTTTTCGAGCAGGTTAAATCCTCTCCACTTTGGAAGCGAGGATGCATCAATATCGGCATGTTCTGTATGCTCTGCATGTTCAGCCTGTCCGGGCTGGCGTTTACAGCCGATCCCGGCAGCCGTTAAAACGGATGCGGCGGCAGTAGTTCTGATAAATTCCCTGCGGTTGAATGTATGTTTTTTCATACGGATGTTAAAAGTTAGTTAATAAAAATCCAGGAATGACGAACACCCGGGAAACTTAATCCGGAAATAATTACAATTCCTCAAGATAGTAAAAATATTGCATCAATAAAAAGCTATTGCCGGTGACATTTCCGGTGCGGAAATTGTGGAAAAATGTAAGTATTATTGCAATACCCCGAGGCCAGGACAGTTAACCCAGAAAGATAAAATGAAAAAATATCTCGTATATATACTTCTGTTATTCCCGTTCCTGTTCGAGAATTGTGATTCAAATAACGGCGGCGACCCCGTGCCTTTCGACACGGTTGTTGCCGACTGGACGAGGCAATTCATCATCCTCGATGCAGATCTTCATGATGTGTATCTAACCCCGGAAGGTTTCGGATTTGCCGTCGGAAATATTTCAACAGTCTATACTTCTTCGACCGGGCAGGAATGGTCGCTCGCCCCGATAAGTGGTGAACCCGAGCCGTCTTACCGGAGTGTATTTTTCATCGACGTCGAGAAAGGTTGGATTGTGGGCAGCAGGAATGCAGGCCAGGGGGGCATGGTCTATTATTCCGGAAATTCGGGGGCCTACCCCGAATTACAGTATGAGACCGATGACACCCTGAATATCGTTTTCTTTATCGATGAGCTTACCGGCTGGGCTGCGGGTGAAAAAGGGTTGGTTATAAGAACAACCAACGGCGGCGAGAACTGGATGACTGGGAGTATAGGCGCCGAAGAGACCGTGTTTGATCTCCAGTTTTTTAATAAAAATATCGGTTGGGCAGTCACGACCAACGGGGGGATCTACCGGTCGGCGGATGGAGGCATTACCTGGAAGGCCGAGTATTCGGAATCAGCCTTTGATGTCCGCGCAGTTTATTTCACCGATACGCTTCATATGTGGGCCTGCGGCGCGAGAAATTCCATCCTGAAACGATCGTTCGTCGATTCAGCAGCCTGGAGCCGGGAAACGATCGTCATTGAAACGCCCAATATCATCTGGAAGGATATTTATTTTATCAACGCGACCACGGGATGGCTGATCGGGCAATACCACAGCATTTATAAAACCGAAGACGCCGGCCTGACCTGGGAATCGGAAACCATTGAAACCACCTTCGACATCAGCGCCATTCATATGGTCAATGAAACAAAAGGAAACATTGTCGGGGAAAAGGGAACAATATTCCGATATACACCTCTGGATAATTAGCAGGTTTTGGGGCGAAATAAGTAAGGCACATCGAATTTTTCGAGGAAAATTTTAAACATGCGTTTGAAACGCATACCTCGTTCCGCCCTCGTCTCCGCTTCGCTCAATCAAGGGCGCGAGGGTTAATCGACGACATCCCCGGACGGGATGTGCGGAACGGCCAACGGGCGATCCGGGGTCCCCCATCGTTTAGTAGGATTAATTTTAGCGATTTGCAACGGGAGGCCCCGCCCGCCAGCCATAATTGAATGAAGGCTGGGATCACCGCACAAGCTTCCCTGCAGGCTGGCTCCTAGCTAAAATTTTCCACCGGAAAATTTTTTAACGCTCGCCCCTCCACAAGACAGGTCCGGGGATGTCATTCCATAATTTTAATTTGTTTTTCAAATGTGAGCTGGATACTGAAGTAGCATAATTTTGGCTATTCAATGGAAATCTCTTTCGATTCCCGGAACCCAGTTGACAGCATTGGAATAAAAAATCTTCTTTAACACCTCCGGAGGGAGTTCCAGTCCCCGGATCGTGTAGCCGTTCCTCGGGATTTCCCTACCGGTGGCGTAATAATCAAAATCTCTTTGATATTTCCTGAGCAAGTTTGTCTTTTCTTTCTCAAGCTCTTCCGCAGTCCAGTGCACGCCAATTTTCGACATATCGATCAGGTAATCGGTGGCTATTGTTCCTCCCGATATGTCGGAGGCATACATGATCCTGTCCTGGTACCTGATGAAAAAATCCCTGACCTTCTCCCTGGCCTGGTCCATCAGCTCCGATATCGCCGACGAGGTTTCAACGGCAAAGTTCGGGAACCGGTCAAGCCTTTCGGCAACTAAATCGGTATCGAAAGCCATGCTGCCCAAGTGACAGCCAATAACGTGCAGGTTTTTATGTTTGGCCA
>DATDPY010000050.1:0-28827 GCA_035292565.1 Cyclobacteriaceae bacterium
GATCAAACGGTCGAAAGATAAGAAATCCGCATTCGAAGGCTATTGGCTGAAGATTGCCAAAACGGAGGAGAAAGCCCGGAAAATAATCCGGGGCTATTACCAGAAAATTGAGGAAGCAAACATCTTGTTCACAACTTATAAGGAAGGCTGGAAGACCGACATGGGGATGATCTATATCTTTTTTGGAGCCCCCGATGAGGTTTATAATGACGGACTCGTGGAAAAATGGTATTATTCAAAGCAAGGCAGTATTCCAGCAGTTATCTTCACATTTGAAAAGCTAAGAAACATTTTTTCCAGGCAACACTTCATCCTGTTGCGAAAGGAGGAATATCAGTTACATTGGTATAACCGGGTTGATATGTGGAGGAAAGGCCTGGCATTTCAATTTAACAACGAATGAATCCGGCACAGATAATTAAAGGGATCAGGCCATTGACCGAAGCCATAGTGGCAGGCAGGGAAATCGACAGGGTGTTCGTTCAGAAAGGCCTGTCGGGTATATTAATGAAAGAGCTACTAAGCCTTCTGACGCTCCATAATATTCCTTTCCAGCTTGTCCCTGTTGAGAAATTAAACCGGATTTCCGGCAGCAATCATCAGGGTATTATCGCCTACATTTCGTCGGTCATTTATTCCTCGCTCGATCATATCATTACTACGTCATTCCAGTCGGGGCGGGAGCCGATGGTGATTATTCTCGACAGGATTACCGACGTAAGGAATTTCGGCGCCATAGCCCGTACGGCGGAAGGCCTGGCTTTTGACGCGATTGTAATTCCGTCAAAAGGGAGCGCCCAGATAAATCCGGATGCGATGAAAGCTTCAGCCGGCGCGCTTAACCATATCCCGGTATGCCGGGAAAACAACCTGGTTTCGGCAATCCGGTATCTCAGGGAAAGCGGGCTGCAGATATATGCCTGTACCGAAAAAGCCGACCAGGATATTTACCGGCAGGAGTTCAAAGGCCCCTTGGCACTTTTATTCGGATCGGAAGAAGACGGCATTTCACCCGCCATGCTGAAATTGTCGGATTTCAGGGTTAAGGTTCCCATGAAAGGAAAGATCGCATCATTTAATGTTTCGGTAACTGTAGCCATTGTTGGCGGAGAGGTGATGCGTCAGAAAGGATTATGATTATCGTTAATTCGCGGCCTGTCAATATTTACTCCTTCAAGGAACCGGTGTAATCCCGCGTATCAGATATATTTATCTCCCTTCTTATTGCGTACATCCTTTACATAAGCCCTGATGCGGGCTTCATTGTCTTTTTTACAGATCAGGAGTACGTCATCGCAATCGGCCACAAGATACCCGTCGAGGCCTTCGATCACGATCAGTTTTCCTTTCGGCCCGATTACGATGGAATTTCCCGATTCGTAAGCCAGGGCATTTGCCTCTATGACATTATTATTCTTGTCTTTTTCCTTGATATCATGCAGAGAGGCCCAGGATCCGAGATCGGACCAGCCAACATCCGTCAGGATTACGAATACATTATCGGCCTTTTCCATAATCCCATAATCGATGGAAATGATCTTGATAACCGAATACACTTTCTGAATGGCTTTTTTTTCCTTCTCCGAGTTCAGGTCGCCGGTAATGTTTTCAAACAATTCTGCGAGTTCCGGAAGGTGTTTCTCGAACGCCTTGATGATCGTCCTTACATTCCAGATAAAAATTCCGGCATTCCAGACGAAATCACCGCTTTCGATAAATTTCTTTGCCAATTCAAGTTCCGGTTTCTCGGTAAAGGTTTTAACCTTTTTGATCGCATTCTCGCTATCGAAATGGAACTGTATATAACCGTACCCGGTCTCCGGCCGGTCAGGATGGATACCCAGGGTGATCAGAATTTCCCGATCCTGGGCGTATTGCAGCCCGTGTTTTAATACCTCAATGAATTCAGATTCCTTGATGATGGCGTGGTCAGCGGGCGTAACGACCATGATGGCATCCGGGTCTTTCTGTCGAATTTTATAACTTGCATAAGCAATGCACGGGGCTGTATTTCTCCGGGTGGGTTCCAGCAATACCTGGTCTTTGAATATTTCCGGGATTTGCTCGAGCACCGCATTTTCATAAGCCTCGCTGGTAACGATATAAATATTCTCGATCGGACAGATATTCCGGAATCGTCTGAAGGTAAGCTGTAAAAGAGAAGCCCCAACTCCAAGAACATCCAAAAATTGTTTCGGCCGGTTATTCCTGCTATACGGCCAAAACCTGCTTCCAATCCCGCCAGCCATGATTACTACATAAAAATGATTATTCATAATTAGGGGATTAAGTCAAAATAATTCTGCCAAAAACATTTTCACATATCAGCCCCCAATATCCGCATTTTTGCCCCGCTTTGCAACCATGAAAAGTTAAATAAAAAATACATGAAGTATGATTTAAATTGACAACAGTTTATTAAATTTAATATAGGGATGAAAATTGCATGCCAGATAATTTTTAATTCGAATCTGTGCGGTTATTGATTGAAGTGGAAAAGCTGAGAGCAACACTTAAAGAAGTATTCGGATATGATCAGTTCCGGGGCAACCAGGAGGCGATAATAAAAAATGTCCTCGCCGGGAAAAATACTTTTGTGATCATGCCCACCGGGGCGGGGAAATCGTTATGTTACCAGCTTCCCGCAGTAATCATGGAAGGCACGGCAGTTGTCATTTCCCCGCTCATCGCTTTAATGAAAAACCAGATCGACCAGTTAAATGCCCTGAATGTGCGGGCCGAGTTCCTCAACTCAACACTTTCTAAAAAGGATATCAACCGGATTAAAAAAGAAGTATTGAATGATGAGCTGAAGTTGCTCTATATTGCACCGGAATCGCTCACGAAACTCGATAACATCAGTTTTCTTAAAAAGGCCAACGTATCTTTTGCCGCTATCGACGAAGCGCATTGCATCTCCGAATGGGGTCATGATTTCAGGCCGGAATACAGGCGTATCAAGCTCATCCTCGCGGAGATCCGGGATGATATTCCCGTCATTGCACTGACCGCTACGGCAACACCCAAGGTGCAGCTCGATATAAAAAAGAATCTGAAGATCGAAGATTCTGTAATTTTCAAATCGTCTTTCAACAGGCCGAATCTGTATTATGAGATCAGGCCCAAGGACAATGTGAAAAAACAATTGATAAAATTTATCAAGGAAAACAAAGGAAAATCCGGGATTGTGTATTGCCTGAGCAGGAAAAAGGTTGAGGAGGTAGCCCAACTGCTAAACGTGAATGACATCAAGGCCGCACCTTACCACGCAGGTCTTGATTCGGCGGTCAGGGACAAGAACCAGGATGATTTTCTTAACGAGGAAATTGAGGTGATCGTCGCAACCATCGCATTCGGAATGGGCATCGACAAGCCCGATGTGAGATTCGTAATCCACTACGATGCGCCGAAATCGCTCGAAGGATATTACCAGGAAACCGGCCGGGCAGGAAGAGACGGGCTGGAGGGGAATTGCATCATGTATTACAGCTATAACGACCTTCTTAAGATTGAGAAATTCAACAAGGATAAATCCGTAACGGAAAGAGAGAATGCCAGGGTCCACATCGATGAAATGGCTGCCTATGCCGAGTCATCGGAATGCCGCAGGCGACAGCTTCTTCATTATTTCGGTGAGGAATTCGACACACATGAGTGCGGGGTAACCATGTGGTGTGATAGCTGCCGGTACCCTGCAGAAAAATTTGAAGGAATGGATTTTGCCGTTCTTGGAATAAAGGCGGCACTGCAAACCGGAGAAAGGTTCGGCATGGGCCATTTGTCACACGTCCTGCGCGGCATTCATGATCAATATGTAAAAAGTTATAAACATGACCAACTCGACGTATTCGGGCAGGGAGATGATCATGATGATGATTTCTGGAAAAATGTACTCCGGTCCATTACCATTCAAGGACTTCTCGAAAAGGATATAAACAATATCGGCGTATTAAAGGTATCGCCGAAAGGGAAACGATTCCTGGAGAAGCCCTTTTCCATTCTGATATCCAAGAAGCATGATTTCGAGACAGGTGAATCTGAGGATGAGGCCGATAAGGACAATATTTCCACCGCGCCATATGATGAGGAATTGTACCACATTCTCAAGGCGATCCGGAAAAAGGTGGCAAAGGACAAGGGGCTTCCGCCCTATGTAGTGTTCCAGGATCCTTCGCTTGATGAAATGGCCACAACCTACCCCACCACACGTGATGATCTGGCCAGGGTGAACGGGGTGGGCAGGGGAAAAGTGGAGAAATTCGGCCAGCCCTTCATTGAAGCTATAAAAAAATATATCGAAGATAATGAAATTACGCCAGCCTCCGAAGTCGTTGTAAAGACCACCGGCGATAAATCTAAACAGAAGATCTTCATCATCCAGCAGATCGACCGGAAGATCGACCTGGAAGAGATTGCAGAATCAAGGAGCATATCCTTTAATGACCTGCTTGGAGAGCTGGAGATGATCTGTTTTTCGGGAACTAAACTAAATATAGATTATTACATCGACAGGTATTTCGACGAGCAAAAGCGGGAAAATATTCATAACTATTTTATGAATGCGGAGTCCGACAGCATCGAAGTCGCCATGGATGTTCTTTCAGATCACGGCTACGAAGAGGAAGACCTGAGGCTGATGCGGATCAAATTCCTGTCTGAATTCGGAAATTGACCATGATATGGATTTAGTGAATGTATTAATTATTGGTTCCGGCGGACGGGAACACGCTTTGGCCTGGAAAATCAGGCAAAGCAAATCCTGTGGAAATTTATATGTTGCACCGGGAAATGCAGGTACTTCGTCGATTGCCGGGAATGTCAATATCCGCGAATCGGATTTTAAAGCACTCGGGGCAATGATCCTTGAAACCGGAACCGGACTGGTTATCGTTGGGCCCGAAGCCCCGCTGGCATCCGGCATAACAGATTATCTGTCATCGCTTCCCGGTATGGACAGGCTATTGATCATTGGCCCTGATAAACATGGGGCGATGCTCGAAAGCAGCAAAGATTTTGCCAAACAGTTTATGCGGCGTTATCATATTCCCACGGCAAAGTCAAGATCCTTTAATGCAAATGAAATAAAACAGGCCATTCGGTATGTATCCTCCCACCCGCTGCCTGTTGTAATTAAAGCGGATGGGCTTGCGGCAGGAAAAGGAGTGATTATCTGCAACACCAGCACTGGGGCCCGGGAAGCTGTTACAGGAATCCTTCAGGATAAAATGTTTGGCGAAGCCGGGAACAAGGTAGTCGTTGAAGAGTATTTAAATGGTATCGAACTTTCGGTGTTTGCAGTAACGGATGGACGGAATTATGTCATCCTCCCTGAAGCCAAGGATTACAAAAGGATCGGCGAAAACGATTCCGGACCGAACACAGGCGGTATGGGTGCCGTATCGCCGGTAAAGTTTGCTGGCCCGGAGTTCATGAAAAAAGTTGAGGAAAAGATTATCAAACCAACCGTCCTCGGCCTGCAGGAAGAAAAAATTGATTACCGCGGATTCATTTTTGCGGGATTAATGAATGTTCAGGGAGAACCATATGTCATTGAATACAATGTCAGGATGGGTGACCCGGAATCTCAGGTGGTTTTTCCCAGGTTAAAATCCGACTTGCTCGAGTTGCTCATCGCGGCTGCATCAAAAAAATTAAGCGGGACTCGGATTGAAGCGGAATCTGATACCGCCCTGGCCGTTGTGCTTGCATCTGCCGGCTATCCCGGAACCTATGAAAAGGGCAAACCGATTTCGGGACTTGAGTCCCGGAACGATGCCCTGATTTTCCATGCCGGTACCATCAATTCCGGCAGCGGCCGGATCCAAACCAACGGCGGCAGAATCCTGGCTGTAACCGGGAAGGGAAAGGATATTGAAGAAGCGCGCATCACCGCTTATACGGCAATAAAGCATATTTCCTGGGAAGGAATGCAATTCCGGAAAGACATCGGTATGGATTTAATCAGCCTTCGGTAGAAGAAGAAGCGGAATTTAATTATATTTATAGTTTATACGGCTTAAATAATACCATAATATATAGCATATGGAGGGGTGTACTAATTGCGGGACGGAGGTTAATGGTACTGTGAAATCTAAGGGCTGCAGTACCGGGGGATGCGGAAGCGGAAGTTGCACAACCGGCGGATGCACCAAATTCAATGTATTTGACTGGCTGGCCGATATGGAGATTCCCGTTGATAACCGATTCGACATCCTTGAGGTCAGGTTTAAAGCGGGAAGAAAAGATTTCTTCAGGAATTCCAATAAACTTGATTTATATGCCGGAGAGGCGGTGGTGGTGGATGTACCGAATGGTCACCATATCGGGTATGTTTCACTGCAAGGTGAACTGGTCCGGCTCCAGATGAAGAAAAAGAAAGTCGAAAACGATGATACGGTCCGGAGCATCTACAGGAAGGCGACACAGCGCGATCTTGAAAAAAATGAAGAAGTAAAGAAGCGGGAAATGCCTACCATGTACAGGACCAGGGAAATCATCCAGGAAATGGGTCTGCAGATGAAACTGACCGATGTTGAATTCCAGGCAGATAATACAAAAGCCACATTTTTTTATTCTGCCGACGAAAGGGTTGATTTCAGGGAATTGATTAAAGCGCTCGCCGCAGAATTCAAGATCCGTGTCGAAATGCGTCAGATCAGCCTGAGGCAGGAAGCGGGCCGGATTGGCGGGATCGGGGTTTGCGGGAGGGAGTTATGCTGCTCGACCTGGCTCACCGAGTTCAAGAGTATCTCCACCAATGCCGCCAGGTATCAGAATCTCTCATTAAATCCTGCCCGTTTATCAGGGCAATGCGGCCGGCTGAAGTGTTGCCTGAATTATGAGCTGGAAACCTACATGGAGGCCCTCAAGGACATTCCGGAAATAGAAGGTCCGCTCCAGACGGAAAAAGGAGGTGCACAACTTCAAAAAACCGATATATTCCGGAAAGTTATGTGGTTCGGCTATGAGAACGAGAATGCCTGGATACCTGTTGATGTTGAGCGCGTAAATGCGATCCTCGAAATGAATAAGGCCGGCAAAAAGCCGCTGACACTGCTTGAAGATACCATTCCGGAAGGAGATGAAACACCCTCTTCACTGAACAGCGACCTTGAGGCGCTCGATAAAAAATTCGAGGACAAAAGAAAAATGAAAAACAAACGAAGAAAGAAAAACAGGAACCAAAAATATAATTCCCGATGAACCGGCTTCCGGCAGCCACCCTATTTTTCTCCCTGATGATTTTTTCCGGCTGTAATAAGAATAAAATTTATGACAGGATTATTGATTTGCCGGGGAGGAGCTGGCCGAAAGAACAATCCCTCGATTTCCAGTTCTCCGTGATGGACCCCGGACCGGATTACCGGATATCATACAGTCTCAGGAACAGCAGACATTTCAAGTATTATAATCTCTACCTTTCCTGTACGATTCAGGATACACTGGGAAACATACTGGAATCCAAACTTGCAAATTTTAACCTCTTCGAACCTAAAACAGGCGAGCCGTTAGGTGATGGCATGGGTGACCTGTTCGACCACAGGCTGGTGGCATTTGAAAAGTATCATTTCGATAACCCGGGGGCATACATCCTTAAGGTAAGGCAATATATGCGGGAAGACACGCTTATGGAGATCATGGCAGTTGGCCTCGTGGTAGAAAAGATCGACGCACCAATGTAAATCGGTTCAGCGGGCTGCGGGAATTTCAGAATTCAATATAATTTCCCATTCTGAGCAGGGTACTGTCATTAATCCCGGAAATTTTGCGTATATCATCCGGCGAGAGGTACGGTCCCCGGGCTTCCCGGTAATTAATAATATCGTTCGCCAGGCCCCTGCCGACGTATGGATGCCTGGCAAGTTCTGCCCATCCGGCAAAATTAATTTTTATTTTCGCAGGTGAGTACCCATCCTGCACATAACTGTGGTTTTTAAGATTCTCAAGGGCCGGATTCTTCAATCCGTAGATCTCATCCAGTTGTTCGGGGGAAATAAAACCCCCCAGGGCTGACCTGTAACGGATTATTCTTCCCGCAAGGACCGGTCCGATGCCCTCTATGGAAATCAAAGACAGGGAGTCGGCAACATTGATATCGAATCTTTCCGGTGAAATTTCGGAATGGGGCATAGAAGTCGCAGAAGTCTCATCCTCAGCTGAAACCGCCGGAAATGATTGCGGAAGCCGGATAAATGGTTCAAGCTTTAAATAGAGCTCTGTAGACATTCCAAAGATCTTCAGGAGGTCTTTCTTAACGATAAATTTTCCCCCGGCATTCCTGTATTTAATCAGTCTTTCGGAAAGAAATGCCGGTAATCCCAGGCTGTCGAGCTGGGATCCTGTAACCTGGTTTGGGTCGAAAGTAAAATAACGGGGACGCCTGCCGGGGTCCGGGTTCGCGGAAACAGGTCCGGAGAAAATTGTATCTTCTCCTAGAAAGCTTAGGATGCTGTCGAGCATTCTTTTATCCGAATAATAAGAATCGTAGGAGTCCTCGTTTAAGCGGGGAAAAAATAAGGCGGTCGCCAGAAAAAGAGTTATAAATGCAAAAAGGACCAATAGCCCGTTTGCTTCCACCGTAGAAATTCCAAATAATACGGCCAGGTAGTTTTTCAGCCGGTTAAACATCATTCGCTGGTCGGTAACGCGGTATGAAAATAAAAAAATCCCCTGGAAATTCCCAGGCGGCTGTTTATTTTTTAATTGAAATTTGTATTTATCAGGTCCCGCAACTTAAAAATCACCTGCGCGTTATTATTAATACAACATTACTTTTTTTTCTCCATTAAATCCAGCCTATTGAAGAGGGCGACGGGAAGAGTGCCTGGTTATCATGAAGATTAATTTATGCGACTCATCGTGATGCAGGATTAAAATATTTATCGCCTGATCATGGGAAACATGAAAGAACAGTTCGCCCAATTTGCAGAAAACAATGCTGCTTTTATCGAAACATGGGGAAACTGGATTATTGTGATATCGTTTATTCTGATACTCACCATGATTTCATTTTCCATGGCGCGGATCCGGCGCGTAATATTAAAAGTATGGATTATTATCGTGCTGTTAACTTTGCTCGCCTCTCTAACATTTATTGCCATACTGATAAATTCTCCATAATATCTAGTTAATTATCAGGGAATGGAACAAGCCTTTGCCTGGTCTCCCGACATACCGGAATAAACCTGAGCAGTCTGTTATCTGTTCAATGATTTTTTATTTATCCCAGGAAACCCGGGCCGATTTCGTATCTTCCGAATTTGATCCGATATGAATGATGAATTCACCAGCTTCCCAGTCATAAATCAGTTCACTATTATAAAATTTCAGGTCATCCGGCGTAATGGTAAAACTCACTTCCCTGCTTTCGCCTGATTTCAATTCAGGAGATGATCGGCGGCAAGCACCAGCATCAGGTAATCGGTCGTGCCTCCGCCAAGCACATATTCGGTCTGTTGCCACAAGTAAGGCCACTCAAGCATTTCAGGAAAATCGGGACGTATCAGGGCCGTTCCGGATCCGATTCCGCCGGGGATATAATACCACTCATCGCGGTTAACGCCATAGGCTACAGTGATGGATCTCGATCCCACGCCCGAAGCGAATGATGAAGTATTCGATCCAGGGTGACATCCAAGTACGAAATTCATGGCTGCCAGCATGTAATCATTGGGGAAAAGATCCGGAAAATTCTTATGCAGGAAATATTGCTGTACGCCGAAAGCCTGGATCCCCCATCCCGCTCCCCAGATATTGGGTTCATAGGGTACACCATACGGGGTTTTCTTTTCCTGTTCATCGATCTTTGCCCTTAATCCGGCAACGGCCGCATGGATAGAGTCAGCATATGATTTATCGTTAACCAATGACAGAGATTCCCCGACAACCGCACCGGTCCTTTCGATTTGCTGGCATATTATTGATGTATTGCTGACCAGGAAATCGGCATACTTTTTTTCATTTGTTGTCTTAAGGAGCTCTACAGCCAGTGAAATCCGCATGAGGGGATTAGGCTCCTCTGTACGGTCCCAGAGTTGCAGGGCGATATCCAGGCATTGGCCTGAAAGTTTGTCGTTGAATCCTTTCAGGGCTCTCGATGCGGCAGCCAAACCAGCAGCAACCTGAAGCTCCCTCCGGGGATTTTCTTCTGTAAATACCCACCGGTCATCCGGCGATCCGGGAAGTCCAACCGGAATGGATTTATTTCCCGAAAAATTCCGGTTATCGGTCATGTTGATCGCATCTCCAAGATGCACGTACTGGCGCAATGTTGGACTGATGATGCCGCGATACAATCTTCCAAGCGAATTATACCCCCCGACAATAGTTAAGGCCCCGTGTTCAATCTGCTGAAGGATGTCGGGTTTTCCGTCAGGCACCTGTAACTCAACAATATGATCGGCCTGGTTAATGGTTGTATTGTCATAATCGACCTTGAATAATTCAAAGATCTGTGTTAATCCAAGGATCGTGGAGGACTGGGATTCAACGCGGAGGTCGTAATCCCCTGCATCATGCCAGCCGCCGGCATTCAGGCCAGGGACGGATTCGCCCGGTTTGTATTTACATAATGTTGAACTTCCCTGCCTGTACCCGTCAAAATGATTCAGGTCCACCGGGGCCATCCGGGCATCGTCCAAATGACAGAAGCCGTGCCACACCTTGTACCGGTCATTGATCCTCATATGACACATCTGGACGGGAAGAAAATATTCAAGCGTCGGTTGCCATACATTTCGTTTAAAAACGCTGTCGCTCACCTCGAAAGGCTGCGTCTTATAGTTCTCATAGGCCACCATGTACATCCCGGGTGCAGTTACCTGTGTGAAATCGAACTGCAGGTATCGGTACCTTAAAAAATTTCCCCAATCGGTTGGCTTCGCTTCCAAAACATTTTCAAGACCGCCCGCTTCCGAAATCTTCAATAACCTGGCGGAAGAGGTCGCGGCTGATGCCCGGTCCGTTTCAATAATGGCTATTTTTTTCTGTTTCGTATGGTAACCTACCTGTGATACCTGAACCACCGGATCGTACTTCCAGTCAGGAATGGCATTAGGCGTTACAAGCCAATCCATGGCATTCGCCGTTGCTCCCTGAGGGACCAGGGCACGAACAACAAACCAGCCGTTGTTATGCTGGGCCCTTCCATCGATAAGCTGGAGGTCGCCGCCATTGACTACCTTTATTTTCATTCGTTGCTGGTCCGATTCCGGAACGATGGTCAGCTCTTTCCCTGTTGCCATTGGCTGGACCTGCAAATTTCCCTGCGCATCCCTGAACTGCGGACCATTCAACTGTCGCGGGAAAATCCCGAATTCATCATCCATGGAAAAGGATTTCCCGAAAAGAATGCCAGGAAAGAATTCAAAATTCAAGCCAACCCGTCCGATCCACTCATCCGGCAAGGGCCGGTCGAGGTCGACGATGATATGAAATGATTTCCCTTCAGGCCTGACTTTCAGGGTATAACTGAAGTTCAAATCGGGGTACTCAACCGGATTGAATCCCTTGCGGTTCTTTTCCGGATCGGGGTATTCCATTCTCACACTGATTTCCTGTTTTTCAAGATCAACCACCCTCTCCCCTACCTTCGGCACCGGTTGCCACTGGCCAGGGGTTGGTTCAAGGCGAATATCACCGTTTGTGGCAACCCGAAGGCCATTCTGGATAATCCCCACGCCTCCCTGGTGGCCTTCAGGATAAAAATCATGGGCAAGCATCACGTTCAGGCCAGGCATTTCAAGGTATTCAAGTTCGTTTACCTTCAGGGCCTGGTCGGGAGCGTTTGAACAGGCAAAAAGAATTAATGAAAATAGGAATGAAAACAGAAATTTGTATAAACAGGTATTTACAGACAAATTAAGACGATTCCGATGCATGGCAGGTCGGGTAAAGAATTTGCGTTTTGTTTTCATACGATAGGTGATAATTTTAAAAATTGTTTACAGGGTAAAAATGGCCACCCGGTCAGGTCATGATCCGGCAATTAAAAATAACAAGAAGATGCCAATGATCATGAAATAAAACCTTATTTTTTAAATACGTCGAAACATGGAAATCCTGTTAATCCCGAAAATGCTCCTTGATAAACCTGATGATGGGTAATCCGTCAGGGGTTTCGAATTCAGTAAAAATCCGGTAGCCTGATTTCAGGTATAGGTTTGCAGCGGGCTGATTTTCTCTGGCAGTCTGGACAAATATTTTTTTAAAACCCGGTTCTCTTTTTTCAACTTCCAGAACAAGATTCGAGGCGATTCCTTTCCTGAAATATTTCGGGGAGACTGCTAACCTGCAAATATCGAGGATTCCATTCCCCAAATTCTCATAACTGAGCAGGCCTGCAATAAATTTACCATCCATAAAACCCAAGAATATTTCATTACATTCCAGCAATTTCCCGATGTCATGGGTGAGGTAGGGGATCCCGGGGTATCCGATCAGCAAAGCTTCCACATGGTAAGATTCTTTCTGGATTTCATCAATCTGCTCTGCAACCTCCCTTGTCCTGTGATTTAACCGGACGATCATTATTACTACCCGATCATTGGTGAATATGATGAGATTGCGTGTGGATCGTACTTCTGTGACGGCTGTATAAAAAATAAATTGTCAGCCCTATTGCCATCCAGATAATCAGCCTGAGCCAGGTATCAAACGGAAGCCCTAACATCTGGAGTATTGAAAAGCCGGCCCCCAGTGTACCCACGACAGGGAGAAATGGGACCTTGAAAGGTCTTTCAATATCTGGTCGTGTTTTACGAAGGATCATCACTCCGATACAAACGATGGTAAATGCCAGTAATGTACCGATGGAAACCAATTCACCCAATAATCCGATCGGGAATAACCCTGCCATAACGGACGCTGCGATACCTGTCAGGATTGAAGACAGGTAGGGGGTTCTGAACCTGGGATGAAGCCTTGAAAAAACTTTCGGAAGCAATCCATCGACGGACATCGTATAGAAAATGCGAGGTTGTGCCATCAGGAGGACGAGGATCACCGAACTTAATCCGGCGATGGCGCCCAATTTAATGATCGGGCTGAGCCAATTTGAGGAACTTCCAACCGAATCGATGGCAACTGCAATAGGATGGGGCACTAAAAGCTGATCATATTTTACTACCCCGGTAAGAACAAATGAAACCACTATATAAAGCAGGGTACATATCAGGAGGGAAACGATAATCCCTGTGGGCATATCTCTTTGCGGATTTTTAGCCTCCTGGGCGGCTGTGGAGATTGCGTCGAAGCCGATATAGGCGAAGAAGATCACCCCGGCTCCCCTGAGAATTCCGCTCCATCCAAACTGGCCGAACACTCCCGTATTTGCCGGAATAAATGGAACAAGGTTGTCTTTGGAAATGTGTGAAACTCCCCAGAAAATGAATAACAGGATAACGGTTACTTTGATCAGGACAATAATATTATTAAACCTAGCAGATTCTCTCATCCCAATTACCAGCAAGACTGTTATCAGGACAATGATAAATATTGCAGGAAAATTCAGGATGGCTCCGGTGGATTCCCACCCAGTCCCCGTATGATAAACAAACGGGGCGTTGGTAAGCCTTTCGGGAAGAGCAATATTCAGGTTATCATTGATGAAATTCGTGATATAACCCGACCATCCCACAGATACTGTGGCTGCAGCGAAGAGATATTCGAGGATAAGATCCCAACCGATAATCCAGGCGATGAATTCACCCATGGTGGCATAGGCATAGGTGTATGCGCTTCCGGATATCGGGATCATGGCAGCAAATTCAGCATAACATAGTCCTGCCATGGCGCAGGCAAATCCCGAAATGATAAATGAGATGATGATACCCGGCCCGGCATACTGGGCCGCGGCATTTCCAGTCAGAACAAATATCCCTGCACCGATTACGGCCCCAACTCCAAGCATGACAAGGTTGCTCCTCGTCAATGTCTTTTTCATCTGGTGTTCATTGCTGTTGATCTGGCTGTGCAGGTGCTCAATCGATTTGCGAGCAAAAAGGTTTTTCCCCATATTGTTCCGGATGGTTGTTCGCCTCAAAATTCCAATGAAGTGAATTCCAATTATACGCTTCCTGATGAAATGATCATACAAAAATAGAGTTTATTATCAGTTTAGCAAGGCGCGTGGAATGGACTAGTTGACTGGCGTGCCCACCATAGCTTTAGCGAAGGTGGGTTCACTGGTATACTGGTTCACCCTCCTTCGTTCCGGAGTACCCGAACTTCGGCGGGCAGGCTGGTTCACTGCGATGAATTACAAATAGATTGAACTCCGGATATTAGGAGGATCTTTTCAAGTATTCCGTAATCTTGTTCCTTAAATTAATTTTTTTACTTTACTACGGTATTGACTTTGTCAATAGTGTAAGGTAGCGAGCTGATTTATTAACCTGTCAATTGGTAATTAGAAGGTTTCAAACAAGCCCTGAAAGGGCGAAATTTTCAAGAGTAGAAATTCCTTAAGAAGTTGATACGTATATCCAGGTAAACAAAAAAAATGTCGAACTTCAACCCTGATTTTTTAAATACAAAATCCGTGATTAAAAAAATCTTATACCGAAGTCTGGTAGTTACTGCCGTTATATTATGCGAACTTTCTTTCAAAAAATGCCGGCAAACGGAAAAAATTTCCATGTTCAGGAATGATCTTCAGCACTCAGGGATTTATCAGACAACGCCTGCGAGTGATTCCATTAAACTAAAATGGAAATTTAAAACGGGAGGTTACGTATTTTCCTCACCGGCTGTTTCAGGAAACATAGTTTTCTTTGGCAGCAACGATAGCTGCTTTTATGCGGTCGACAAGGCATCCGGTTCCCTGGTGTGGAAATTCAGGACCGGAGGAGTGGTTTCATCTTCTCCAGCCATAACCGATGGGGCGGTATACTTTTTAAGCTTCGACGGATACATTTATGCCTTAAATGCACTTGACGGGAAGGAAATATGGAAATTCTCCGGGGGCGAGGAAAAAGTATTTACGGCGCAAGGTATCCATGGCATCCATCCCCTCGACAGCCTGTTACCGGATCCCTGGGACACCTACCTCTCCTCCCCTGCAGTTTATAAGGATAAAATATTATTCGGCAGCGGCAGCGGGCAGTTTTTTTGCCTTGATAAAAATGCCGGGAAAGAGATCTGGAGCTTTCAGACCGGCGATGTAATCCACAGTGCTCCGGCAGTTTATGATGGCAAAGTATACTTCGGCGGATGGGATACATATCTTCACACCCTGGATATTGAGACCGGGATTGAAATTTGGAAATCGCCCACCGGGAAAGATACGGTATATCACAACCAAACCGGGATCCAGTCTTCTCCCATGATCCATGACGGCATTTTGTATTTCGGATGCCGCGACTCGCACCTTTATGCCCTGGATGCTGTTACCGGAATGCTGAAATGGAGGTACTTCAATAATTTCTCGTGGATTAATAATACTCCAGTCGTCATGGACAGTATTATTTATTACGGGACTTCGGATACGCATAAGCTCATTGGCCTGCATGCTGTTACCGGTGATTCGATCATGGCCATCGATTTGAATGCATATATATTTTCTTCCCCGGTCATTGCAGGGAACCGATTATATATTGGCGATTTCAGCGGCACTTTGTATTCCGTAGATTATATGAATCACAAAATCATCTGGGAATTCAGGACGGACGGGGCAAGCAAAGATACCCTGCATATCCTGAAAGAGTCAGGGGAACTGAACATGGACAGCCTGATGATCTATTTCAAGGATGGCCCGACATTTCGAAATAACCAGAAATTCATGAAAGCGCTTTTTTCTATTGGATCCGTGCTTTCAACCCCGGCCGTGGATAACGGCGTTGTTTTTTTCGGAAGTTCGGACGGGAATTTGTATGCGGTGGAGTGAAACAAAATCTTTTTTAACGACGGCATCTCGTTCTCCTCTTGCTGTATGCTCAAATTCACACTCAAAAACAGTTTGAGGAATATTAAAATTATGGATCGGGAGTAATTGGAGTAGTTGGCAATCGGCAGTTGGCAATGCCGGAAATCATTAGTGAATACCTGCTAACCATTGAACCAATGACCCAGCTACAATCTTCCGTCCGAACAATCTGATCCAAAACGATCATTTCAATTTTAGGAATCCGGGGATTTTTGATACATAGAAGTAATGAATGAGATCGGCAATCCAACCGCCAGCATCAGAATCAGCATCTGTTTCCATTCGTTTTCGAATGCGAAGGGGCGGGGATGGTTGTATGATAAAGGAAGGGTAATATACCGCATGAATGTCCATACAAATAATCCGTAGAACAGTCCGGCGATTATTTTATATTTCTTCAAGACAGGAATAAGTGGAGAAACGAAGAAATAGCCTGTCGCAAAGGATGTAGCGATTGTATAATGAAAAACTGCTCCCAATAAGATCATTTCGAATCCTCCCTGGTAGGCAGCATCGCCCAGAGCGCCCCTGGCAATGAAACGGAAGGTTCCTGCAACGTTTCCTTTCGCCAGGAAAATGATAGCGCATAGGATATCCAGGGTTCCGGCGATGAATCCGGCGAGGAGGATGGTTTTGGCGGGGGAGTTGAATAATTCGGTTCTCATAACGTATACTATTTAAAGAAATATCATTGTAATTCCAAATGGCAAAGTTTCTGGAAATCCAAGCTTGCAGTATTGTTTTCATGCTCCATTCTTTTCTCGAATTTCTCCCCTGGCGGGGCCCTGAATGACGTAACTTTGCGTCATTCAGAGGAAATGGCCACCTATATTTTTTGAAAAATCCAATGCGGTATGAAATCCGATTATTCTTAAGAATTTTCTCAGGCCATTTCCGAAGAATCCGTACATTTTATAATCCGGGAGAATATACAGATTCCACGCCCCGCCATATTTCTGGAAATCCAAACTTGCAGTATTGCTTTCATGCTCCATTCTTTTCCCAAACTCCTCCCCTGGCGGGGCTCTGAATGACGTCACTATGCGTCATTCAGAGGAGGACGGCGTTAAGAAAATAAAGTCCGGAAGTCTTTTGGTCCGGCTGCAGGCAAAGTCCCTGACTTCGCGGGTTGCCCGCTTATTATGTTTTTTCCAATAAATAATATCTCAATTTAAATCGTTTAAACGGCGCGGGTATTGTCCAGTCAATCGTTTCTATGATTTGAACTTTTAACTTCTCCCATATTTTTTTCAATTGCTTTTCCGTCAGAAAGTATTGACGTGGAGTAACATTTGGAATTATTTGTCTTTCTCCGATTTCATTATCGTCAAATCCATCAATGATTAATGCATCGAATATTACTTTACCGTTTATCTGTAAAATATCGATGATGTTATTCCACGCTAATCTATGATTATCGTACCCAAAAATTCCATTTAAGGTCCCGCCGAGGATAACTACACAATCAACGTTTTTAAATTCAGGATTTGATTTATCAACTTCCAGAACAGAAGCAATCATTATTTTCGATTTGTATGGGCTGTCCTCGGCTAATCTTTGAAATCTCTCAATGCCGATATATCCGACATTTATGGTTTCAAGAAATGAAAAAAGCCTTTTACCATTCCCACATCCGATATCAAGAATTTTCGTGGGATTGGCTTTTGATATTAATTCTTTTTCCTTGTCATTTAATTCACGGGCATTAAATCCTTCAATTTTTTTTACCGATTGGTTTAATGACCAATGATCATATTCCTGTTGCCCCATTATATTTTACCCGTTTCGTCATTTATTACTGAGAGCATTAAACAGTATCAAATCTTAATTTGAAAGTAAATTTCCCAAATTGACTTTATTTATTCTCATTTCTTTAATTTCATTCACAACACCGAACTGGATTTAAATGGAGTCGAATCATTTCGTCCCTACGGGACTTCGATTTTATTATTATTTTAAGACTACCAATATTATGTCCCTACGGGACCTAATACGATGGGCATAATATGGCTACCGATCTTTAGTCCCTACTGTGCCTTCGCGTAGCCGCTTCGACGGCACACGGACGGCGAAGCAAGGCGGGACTTTATACGATGAGCATAATTGTTTGGTCACAATATAAGCTTTAATTGTAACTGATTCGGGTTTTATTCACTAAACTGTTATATAACCCGACACATCGGTTTTATCATTGTGATACTGTTTATTGCCCCGGGTAATCATATGCCTGGCGCCAAAGATTGTGTTTGTGTATTGCATAGAAAAATTACTCCTGAATATATTGGAACAGATTTGAAAATTAATTTCTTTTTACTCCTTTGAATTCAACGTTATCATGATCCCCCTGAAACTTTCAAGTCCAGCTTCCAGGTTTTCAATGATCTCAGAGGCAATGACGTCCGGGTCGGGCAGGTTGTCGAGGTCTGCCAGGGATTTGTCTTTTAACCAGGTGATGTCAAGGCTGGTTTTATCGCGGTTAATGATCTCTTCATAGCTGAACTTTCTCCACCGGCCTTCCGGATTTTTTTCTGCGTTAAAGGTTTCTTTACGCTTATGCCGGTTCGTCGCGCTGTAGCAGGTGATGAAATCCTTCAGGTCGGCAAGTTTTAAGGGATTTTTCTTTAAGGTATGATGAATGTTTGTTCTATAGTCATACACCCAGATTTCTTTTGTCCAGGGATCTTTGCTGGCCGGTTTGTTATCGAAGAAGATAACATTGGCTTTTACTCCCTGGGCATAGAAAATGCCGGTTGGCAATCGTAAAATGGTATGCAGATCGGCTGTTTCCAACAATTTTTTACGGACTGTTTCCCCTGCTCCGCCTTCAAACAAGACATTGTCGGGCACCACCACGGCGGCAAGTCCGGTGGTTTTTAACATGGTTCGGATATGCTGGACAAAGTTTAACTGCTTGTTGCTGGTGGTTGCCCAGAAATCCTGGCGGTTATAAGTCAATTCGTCTTTTTCCAATTCTCCTTCTTCATTGGTAAAGGTCTGGGAGCTTTTTTTGCCGAATGGCGGATTGGCTAAAACATAATCGTAAGTAGCCGGTGAAGCGGCTATCAAGGCATCGGCCGGGGAAATAAAACCCGATTTGCCATCAGCCGGATTATCATTCGCAATATCACCGATATTATGCAAAAACAAATTCATCAGCGCCAGCCGTCTGGTACCGGCCACAATTTCGTTGCCAAAAAAGGTGGAGAATTTCAAAAACTTGTTTTGTCCCTTGTCTAATTTGTTATTGGCTACCAGGTAATCGTATGCGGCTAAAAAGAATCCCCCTGTGCCGCAGGCAGGGTCGGCGATAGTGCGCATCGGCTGTGGCCGGACACATTCTACCATGGCCCGGATCAACGCCCGCGGAGTAAAGTACTGTCCAGCACCACTTTTTACGTCTTCCGCATTTTTCTCCAACAGTCCTTCATAAATATCGCCTTTCACGTCGGCGCCCATCACCAGCCATTGTTCGCTGTCGATCATATCAATTACCTTCGCCAGCATGGCAGGGTCCTGGATTTTATTCTGGCTTTTGGTAAATATCTGCCCCAATATTCCCTTTTGTGTGCTTAACTCCCGGAGAAGGATTGCATAATGCAATTCCAATTCCGCGCCTTTTATGGCGGTTAGGCTTTCCCAGTTATATTCCTTTGGGATATTCAGTTTCCGGTTGTGGGGCGGCTTGCCGTATTCATCAGCCATTTTTAAAAACAGCAGGTAGGTGAGCTGCTCCAGGTAATCTCCGTAACCAACGCCGACATCACGCAGTGGGTTGCAGAAGGACCACACTTTGCTTACTATGGAGGAAGTGTTGTTGCTCATGATGATAATGACGAATTAAAAATTACGAAATTTTCATTGAATACTGATTCGTAAAATAAATTCTTTCCCCAGATCAAATTTGTAATTTTTATCGGCAAGTAAAGCCCTGCAGGAGTCATCTGAATTAAGTACATCAAATAAATCTCTTGCAACCGCGCTGCCTTTTATATTATTTGAAACCTTTCCATTACTAATTTCAAGATTTAATATGTAATCGGAAACTTTTCTTTTACCATAAACCTCGAATTCCCTCTTTGGCATTTTTATTTCTTTTGAGCCATTTACGGCATTTTTCATTTGCAGCCTGATTACAGGCAGGTATCTCAGCCATAACGGATAATATAAATTCATTTCCATCATATCAATTTCTTTTCAAATGTTTTTATTAAAATATTTTGCTTTAATGATTCAATTGTCTTAACCGGGATTTATTGATTTTCTTAACTATGATTCTTCCTATTGTCAGAATCGCGGATTTTCGCCGATTCATTGATTTCACGGATTTTTTTATCTCGTTTTAATCCGCGTAATCATGTAATCCGATTAATCCGTGATTAAGACATTTTTATCAATTGCCCCGTAAACGCTTTTTTCAAAATTGACTGCCGCAAAATTTCGCTTTGTTGCAGGGCATCTTTAATGGTTTCTTCTATTTTATCGCAGACGGTGAGTTTGGTTTCTAATTCATCTACAATGAATTGTTGTTCTGATATGGATGGTAAAATAATCAGGGCATCTTTTATTTTTCTTAAAATAATTCTTTTGATCGCCGTTCCAGTCATACTATTGGCAATTACTTTTGAGCCAAATGGACTTTGAATAAAGTATTTAAGAAATTCACTTTTTAATTCACTCTTGTTTGTTTTAAAAATACAAACACTCGAAAGCAAACTAAATGGTTCATGTAATGTATTTATGGCAATCTCACCCGTATTTACTCCGTCTTTTGTTAGAAGCACATCACCATATTCCGGATTACATCTCCCATAAATAGAATTATGAAATTCCTTATCAACGTAGATAAGCTTATTCAAATCCATGTAATTATTTCTGATGTTTTTTGCGGTTATATACATAAAACGATTTTCCCCTGGCTCATCATACTGTATCAGTGGCGAGAAATGTGAACCATCTTGAATCTTATTGCATACATCTGCCAACTTCACCCATTTCCATCCCTTCGGCAAATTGTCTGAACTATGATTTTTGTGATTATCGTGATTGCCCTGATTTTGATTGTCATGATCATTTGCCGATTTCTTTTTTAAATCATGGTCATCAGGTAAATTATGTGAATCATGGTCCTGACTGAGTTTTCCTTCAAACGCCCATTTCAGCAAACTCTGACGGTAAATTTTTAATTGCTGCTGCGTGGTTTGCAGTTGCTGCTTCCCGTTTTCCAAATCGCTGAGCAGTTCTTCTATTTTGGATACGATGGCGAGTTGTTCGGGGAGAGGGGGGAGGGGAATTATTAGCTCTTCAAGTTGTTTTTTTGTAACACCACTAATTGTTGTTCCTCGGCTTTGTGATTTGAATTTATGAACTGCTTTTGATAAATATATTAAAGCATAGGATTGTGAGATTATTTTTTCATTTAATACCAATCCTTGGCTGTCTTGGCTAAAACATATTTCATAAGGGGCAATTGCAAGTTTACCGAGTCCAACTCTTGTTACAACAATTATACCTCCTTTCGGAAGAAGATTAGTTGCGGAATTTTCAATTGCTTCTTTTGAGATTTTTCTTCTTGGTATTATTTCCCTCAAACCATAAATATCTGCACTTGAAATCCAAGGAATATCTCCTTCCCAATATTCCTTATTCGCTGTTGAAGGCGTACCACCTCCAACTATTTTTTTACATATATCTCTCAGTTTTACAATCTGCCAATGCTTCGGTATGTTATTTTCTTTACTCATTGTTTTCCTTTTGTCTGAATCGCGGATTAAGCGGATTTGTTGATTACGCGGATTTTTTAATACGTCTTAATCAGCGCCATCCTGCAATCCGATTAATCCGTGATTCTGACTTTTTTCTGTATTTTCATTTAATCTTCTCATTCTGTTTTCCAGACAAGATTAATCGCTTAAACTCCAAACTTTTCGCTCCAAAATTAATTAGTAATCCAACCTCTAATTTATATGCTTTCAGATAATTGAGCGCCTGGGCCATGTGAACATCCTCCAGTTTAATGATAGCTTTTAATTCAACCAACACTTTCCCTTCCACAATAAAATCTGCTCTTCGGGTTCCTATCGGCTCTTCAAGATCTTTGTAGAAAATATCCTGTTCAATTTCTCTGGCAAACTCCAACCCGGCGTTCTTCATTTCATAAGCTAAAGCTCTTTGGTAAATTACTTCCTGGAAACCGTTTCCAAGAAATTTATGCACTTCAAACGAAGCTCCAATTATTTTTTCAGTAATTTCCTGATGTTTGAGTTCTGTTTTCATAATATATTTATTAATCTGTGAAATCCCATAATCCGATTAATCCGTGATTCAGACTTACTACGCCGCCAATGCCTCATTTAATTCATTAATGAGTCCATCTGTTTGTTCGCCAAAAAGCTGCCACATTTTCCCTAACCCGCCCTGTGCATTGAAGGGGTTTAAATCAAAGTCGTCTTTATCGATATGGAAACTGTTAATCACGTAATCTTTTATCATCCGCAGCCATTGCATCTGTTCTTCGGTAAACTTGGGGGCGCTTCCGGCTTGTTTTTTAAATACCCAATCCCGGAAGTTTTTGTCCACCGTTTTGTCATAAGCCGTAAGTATGGTATCCAGTCCGCTTACTTTACGGATGAGCGAAACTATGGCGGTGAGTTCGTTTCGCGGTGATCCGTTGCATTGCTCCAATGCTTCGTAAGCCCGCCACACATTCACAGGCGCCAACAGGGGTTTATCGTTCTGCAGTTTTTCCAATACCTCTTTTATCATGGCGTAGGTGAGCTCACGCTTGCGGTAAGGCTGGTTGTAAAAAATCTGCAACGCCGTCAATTCATCCTTGTGTTCCTGCATCCACCCGGTAAAATCTTTTACCAGTTCACCGGCCTTATCCTTGTTGTTCTTGTCCCAGCCTGCTTTTATAACTTCATCGGGATTGGTCGTGTCGATGCGCTGCTCGTGGGCCTTGCGGACATTTTCAATGTATTCGTTCAGTTCGCCGGTAAATACCCTGGCGGCCTCGTTCAGTAATTTTTCGGTTTCTGTTTTTATGGCCGCTTCAATAAAGTCAGGAGCGGCGCCTGTATTTTCAATTCTTACCTTGGATTCGATTTCCTCCAGTACATCGGGATTAAAAGCATTCAGCAAATCTTTCACCACCTGCGAAACGATTTTCCCGTTTGTCTTTTGGGCAAATTGCGTTTTTTCCTTCTCGGTAATCTGTTTGTCCAAGCGGGCGAGCCTGCTCGCTAAGGTGGTAAATAATTCCTCGTCCCTTGCACCCACGGCTATGGCCTGCAGCAGATCTTTCAGAGGCACACCAGGCTTTTTCTCCAATGGACGGCTGTCGGTTTTCAGGCTTTTGGTAACGCCGATGGCATCGACAATTACAAAATGGTCTTTGGTGTATTTTGCAGTAGGCGTAATCTTTTTCAGATTATCCAGGTCTATGGTCCTTGTGCCCCTGCCCTTCATCTGCTCAAAATAATTTTTGCTTTTTACATCCCGCATGAAAAGCAAACATTCCAAAGGTTTTACATCGGTGCCGGTGGCGATCATATCCACCGTTACCGCTATGCGCGGGTGATAACTGTTGCGGAACTGCGCCAGCGTGCTTTTAGGGTCCTCGCTGTTGTAGGTTATTTTTTTGCAGAATTTATTTTCCTCGGCAAATTCTTCCCTGACAATATCAATAATATCGTTGGCGTGGCTGTCGGTCTTGGCAAAGATCAGGGTTTTCGGCACCTCAAAGTTTCCGTTTATATCATAGCGATCCTTGAAAATTACAGGCAGATTTTCCCTGAATGTCCGGATGATGGTCCTGATCTGGTTCGGATTTACCACATCCTTATCCAACTGCTTTGATGAATAATCTTCATCCTCATCCTGCAATTCCATTCGTTTTTTCCGGCTCAGCCGTTCCCGGTGCTCGATGTATTCGCCCTTCCAAAGGGTGGCGCCCTGCTGTGTTACTTTGGTATCGATGATAAAAACCTCATAGCCCACATTCACCCCATCGGCAACGGCCATTTCGTGGGAATATTCACTCACCAGGTTCTGGTCAAAATAGCCAATGGTCCGTTTGTCGGGGGTGGCAGTTAAGCCGATTTCAAACGCATCATAATATTCCAGCACCTGTTTCCATAAATTATAAATGCTCCGGTGGCACTCGTCAATGACGATGAAGTCAAAAAACTCAATGGGCATTTTAGGGTCATATTCAACCGGGGGAATTTCTTTGGGCTGGTATTTCCGTTCGTTCGGGTTTTCCTCTTCCGCTTTTTCGTCCAGTTCCGTTCCTTTCAATATTGAATACAAGCGCTGGATGGTGCTGATGCATACCTGGCTGTCGGTGGCTGTGTAGCTTGATTTTAAACGCTGAACGCTGTACAACTCAGTAAACTTGCGATTGTCGTCATTCGGCACGAAAGCCATAAATTCCTGTTCGGCCTGTTCACCCAGGTTTTTGGTGTCGACCAGGAATAAAACCCGTTTTGCCTTCGCGAATTTCAGCAAACGGTAAATGAAAGTAATGGCGGCGAATGTTTTTCCGGAACCTGTCGCCATTTGTATCAGGGCCCTGGGCCTGTTTTCCTTAAAAGATATTTCTAATTTATTGATGGCATTGATCTGGCATTCTCTTAAACCCTGGGTCCGCAAGGCGGGTAAATCGTGTAATCTTTTTCTGAGCGACTTGTCTTTCTTCTGCCAGTCTCTCAGGGTTTCAGGCCGGTGAAAACTAAAGACATCCCTTGCTCTTGGTTTTGGGTCGGTGAAATTTGTAAATCTTGTTATTTCGCCTGTGCTGATGAAAACAAAAGGCAGGGGCTTATTTTTAAGATGTTTGAGTTTCGCAGTTGCGTACCCTTCAGTCTGGTCTTCATGCGTGTTTAATTTATGCCCTTCTTCCTCACGTTTTGCTTCAATCACACCGCAAGGTTTGCCTTCCACAAATAAAACATAGTCGGCAGGCCCGACATCCGTCAGATATTCCTTCACCGCAACCCCGATTCCTGCATTCAGGTTTACCTGTTTAATGCCCTGTATCATCCAGCCGCAGGCAATCAACTGTTTGTCAATATGGTCGCGGGCGATTTCCTCAGGATTTTGGTTAGGCATTGCTTAATTCACAAAATCTATAATGAGTGGGTTAAGATACGTAAAATCAGGCTTTTAATTAATGTTTTGCCATGTCTTTGGAGATTTTGCGGTGGTTTTTAAATCTCAAGGGATTTGTATTGTGGAATGAAATCTTAATCGTCGCCTATCCGGTGTTTTGGCATAATGTTATCTTCGGGTGGGTTACGTGTGCCGGCATGATCGGCTATAAGGGCATTCTATCTCACTTTTAATATTTCATTTCATTGTTATTTTAAGGGGTGTGGTATTTTTTATGGTTAAGGGTAACGACCTGTGTTTATGACGCTTGTAGCTTTCGAAGCGTGTCTTTGTCCCAGGCGGCCGAACTAAATTAAGAAAACTAAACTTCATTTTAACCTGTCACTAGCACCTGCCATAAACACTTTATTGGCGGTAGTGCTTCACTCTTATTTTTTAAGTTGCCTCAAGTAGTTCAATTTGTCATGTAAAGCACTATATAATTCATCGTACGTGAAACAATAAATCTTTTTTGAATTAAGTATAAGGTTTTCATTTCTCCAATCTAACCTTTTTCTTTTTGATGAATCTAAATATTTACTCCGTCCTATTATCAATAGTCCTTCATAATTAATTTTATTTTTCCCAAAGGCTAGTTTTATGTGGTCTCTGTTGCCACCGTATAATTTTGGTGCAGTCAGTCGTAAAATTACCTTTTGTAAATCTATCCCATTTAAATTCTCAATTACTGATAATGTCCACCACTTTCTTGTTGTGCCATCATGAACTTGATTGATTCCGATGTCTTGGAAAAACTTTGTCAAATATGTCGAAGTCCGATAGACAGGATGTCGAGCTTGGTCATCACCACAAATCATTTCTGCTATCTTCTCCTTTGTTGTTTTATCCATCTCTTTTTTTAAGCATTACGATTTCGCATATGGTCTTGTGGCCGATTTCGGAACACGTCTCTATCAAATTTTCTACGTTAATTTCATTAATAATTAAAACTTAGAACCCCTATCCAGTTTGTTAAGTCTCTTTATTAAACCTAAATCAGGATTATTTTTATTATATATATGTTTTGCCCGGCATTTTTGAGCAAGCAAACCAATAATTCTTTTGTCATCTATTTCAGTAGCTTTGTAGTCTTTATTAAAATTCAGTGTTATTAATACATCAGATAAGAAATACGAATTCTTTTCAAGACTAATTATGTAATTATCGACAACTTTATTCCATCCTTTAGGTCTCTCTGCAATAATAAGTAGCATTAATTCGTGTTTCAGAAGGCTGTTTGTTTCATTTTCAGCTTTATCTATTAATAGCGGTCCCATCTTAATTGAAAATAAATCATCTTTAAAGAATTTAACAACATTAGTTGGAAGGGATAATAAAACAGCTAATCTTTTCTGATTGGGATCTTCAATATTAAAATCATCTTCATCAAGGTTGAACCTCGCTCCTTCGAATGCAACATTTCCCTTATCTGCAAGTAAAGGAGACAGAACGATCAATAGTTTATTGATTTCGTTCCATGACTGAGTAATCTTATCCAACAATTCTTTTTTTAAATTTGCATCAACGAAATCACTATTTCTTAATGCTCTTGAAGTTGCTGAAATTTGACGCATTAAAACTAAAAATGAATAATCTCGAATAACGGAATTTATTACTTGATTGTAAGGTCTTATTTGGTTGTAATGCTTATCATCATATTTATCCTTAACTTCATCTGGCAAACCAGAAGAAATAACATTTTCTCCGATTTTAGCTTCTTCCTTTTCTAAAGTTGAAATATCTGGATTCCACGAAATAGATTTATAAGGATTTAAGTTATCTGGTACATTTACTTTACTTCTTACAGTTAGCAATGTTTCCACTAAGTCTTTATTCAAAATATTGAGGGCATCCTCTTTGTTTCTATCAATACCTGTATAAAACTCAATGATTTCAGGAAAATCTATATATCTCTTGTTTTGATATATGTTTTCAAGAAAATCTTTATTCATATTCATACGCTGTGCAATAAAATAGAAAACCCAATATGAGTTTTTAAAATAAATGAACCTTGAACTAGTTTTGACGAAAATAGAGTTATCAATCAATACATTGAGTAAATAATTTAAGTCCAAATCAATATAATTTATTTCACAAAACTCCTTTAGAGTACTTTTAAAATGTTCCTCAGTAAACTCAAAATCATTTCTTATTATGAGTGTTTCACAAAAGTATCCAAGAACAAAACTACAATCCTTTACATCAGGTTTTTTATTATAATATGTTGGTATTTCGTATTCTTCAAAAATTGTATTTAAGATAGTTTCAAGTAGTTTTGTTCTGTTAACTGGACAATATTCTGCACCAATTTTAGAACATGCTCGTAAAATTGAAATGCAATTTTTTGCTGTTCTATGCATGTTCAAGGTTTCTAAATCTTTAGTGACCTTGTTTAAGGTGACATCTTTGTCTTCCTCAATAGATTTAAGATTTGAATAAGAATATACAAGTTTTCTAATTTCAGTTTGAGGAAGGGGTAGAAGATAATATGAAGTAAACTTTCTCTTTATTTCAACTTTATCATCTTCATCTGATTTGAGGAAAAAATTATCATCAAGTGTATTAAAAATTATTAATGGTATTTCTTTAAATTCATCACAAATGTTTTTTATCATTTGCATTATACCATTCTCCTCGAAACAAACAGAATCAAGGAATATGCAGTCTAAGTCACTGACTTTTTTAAAGAAGTAATTTTCAACTTCTTTACCAATATCTTTTACTACCTTATGTTTCCTGGTTTTTTTAGAGTCAATGTATAAAAATGTCTTTCCTGCCTTCCATGCTTCTAATTTTAAATGATGAGCTAAAGAAGTAAGTCCAAACTCTATCGGTGCCTTAATGACAATATCTTTGGGTTTATCTATAATTTCATTTAATGAAATTCTATGTTCATCATTTATAGTAGGATGGATAGGTATTTTTCTTTTTGAACTAATGAATGGCTCAATCCAAACAGGACTTTTTTCATTATAAGTTTTAAGAGATTCACTTAAATCTTCTTCTAATCGCTTCAAAATTAAATCGACTTCTTTTATTTTTTCATCCGGACGATCTAAAGGAGAATACTCTTTAATAAATAGTTCTAATTTATCTTTAAGAATACTTTCAAATTCCCTAATATTATGGAACACAGTGTAAATACCACCTTTACTAATTTTATCTTTAAAGTCTTTTACTTTTTGATATTGCTCATGATCGAAATTATCAGGATCAACATTTTCTTTGCCAAAAAAGAATACGATTCTTGGTAAAGAATTTTGCTCATTTTTTTTTCTTTCGAGTGCATCATTAAACTCGTGTTCGGTACCACTTCCTGCCTTTTTTGTAGGTTGGCCAAATCGGTTTTTCATTATTCCTATGAAAATATCATAATTAGCCTTTTTAATAAATTCATCAATAATTTCCTGACCATTTTTTCCCATATCAGGCAATACATCATATTCCCACATAAATGGCTCGAAATTAATTCCAAGATGTTTAGCAATACCGTTGTTGATTTGCTCAATCACTTTTTGACAAGATTCTCTTTCACTTTGACAATCACCCGGGGATGATATAAAGCATTTATATATTTTCCGAGTTTCCATATTCTAATTTTTTATATTCTTGCGTATTTAATTACTAATTGTCATCAATAGGTAAAATTCCTTTTTTCGTATGGCATACAACGCTTTACGTGTATGCGCAGTAGCGGATTAGAAGCACTTCCCTTTCCGTTTAGTACAAAGTTTTTTAGATGCACTGACCTTCGATTT
>DATDPY010000051.1:0-3269 GCA_035292565.1 Cyclobacteriaceae bacterium
GCAAGGAATAATCAGCTTAGTCCCGATGATCTTGCCGGCGGCACCTATACAGTAACGAATGTAGGTTCATTCGGAAATATCATGGGAACCCCGATCATTTTACAGCCTCAGGTTGCCATTTTAGCATTGGGAATGATAACAAAGAAGCCCGCGGTTATCGAAACAAGTTCCGGCGATACGATCGGGATCAGGCATAAGATGTTCCTTTCACACACCTATGACCACCGGGTAATTGACGGCGCGTTAGGAGGCTCCTTCATCAGGAAAATAGCCGATCAGTTCGACGGATTCGATATCACCCGGAGAATCTGAGCCAGTTTACTCCATGAAACCGGGGAGCCCGGATTAACTGCAAAGTTCAGGATGGTTTTTCAGAGTCTGCTGCACAAAACGCCGAATTGCGATCCGGATCTCCGATGATTCGGTTATATATACTTCCTTGTGTGCCTTTAAAAGATCCTCAAAAAGTTTTTTATCGAGCCCGTTGGAGATCACGATTTTACAATCGTCAATAGCCGATAGCAGGGCATTGCCATTATAGCCTGTACGAATTTCCTCCGTGATTTCCGTGCTGAGCCTGTTTAAATCCGTTATATAGGATTCTTTCATTACTTTACCATCCATGATCTCAAATGTCTTGAAACCCTTCAGGAATTTTGTATTGGTTGTAATACTGTGGCCGTCATTGGTTGGAATTGCGATTTTCATAGTTTAAAAAATTTGTAACGGAATAATAATTACATTAGAGTGATCATATGGAAGCCAAAACTATTCATTTCTTTTTGATTATTTTCATGGTATCTTCAGCAATCACAAGTTCTTCGTTGGTGGGGATCACCAGCACCTTTACTTTCGAAGACGATTTTGTTATTTCGCCTTCATTGCCCCTGGTTTTTGAATTTACTTCCTCGTCAAATTCCAGGCCCAGGTAATGCAGTTTTCTGCAAACATTCTTTCTTACATTCACGTCATTTTCCCCGATCCCGCCTGTAAAAACAATAATGTCAACTCCATCCATTACGGCTGCATAAGCTCCGATATATTTAAGGATTCGGTATTCGTACATCTTCAATGCGAGGTTTGACCTGTCATGCCCTTCGCTTGCGGCTTTCTCTATTTCCCTCATATCCGAAGAAATCCCGGATATCCCAAGCATTCCTGAGTGCTTATTGATAAGGGAATTGGCGGAATCTACTCCAATCTCTTCTTTATTCATGATGTGAGTAAGCACACCCAGATCGAGATCACCTGAACGGGTCCCCATGATCATCCCTTCCACCGGAGTCAGGCCCATGGAAGTATCTACGGATTTACCCTCACATACTGCCGTTATGGAAGCCCCGTTTCCCAGGTGACAGGTTATAATCTTCTTTTTTGAAAAATCGACTTTGAGAAAATTACATGCCTGCCTGGATACATAAGTATGGCTTGTGCCATGAAACCCATAGCGCCTTATTCCGTATTTTTTATATAATGAATATGGAATAGCGTACATGTAGGCATAATCCGGCATCGTCTGGTGGAAAGCAGTATCAAATACGCCGATCTGCGGGATCTCAGGAATCAGGTTTTTAAAAGCGTAAATGCCCCTAAGGTTTGGCGGATTATGCAATGGAGCAAGCTCGGAACATTCCTCGATCTTTTTTATGACATCATCGCTGAGAAGCTGGCTGGATTTAAATGTTTCACCCCCGTGTACAACCCGGTGACCGATGGCATCCAGTTCCTCCAGTGACTTAATGCTTCCGTGATTCGGGCTTATTAATACTCCCAACAAATATTCAATCCCTGCCTGATGATCAACAATTTCTCCGGTGAGCTTAACGACGTCCCCGTCATTCCGCGTATTTTTAAGAAATGAGCCATGCATGCCAATTTTTTCTATGATCCCTTTGGCAAGCACTTCCTTGTTGTTCATTTCGAACAACTGGTATTTAATTGATGATGAACCTGAATTTATTACAAGAATTCTCATTAGCAACCATCCTTTCTCTCAGCTTCTATTTTTTTACCTTCGCTGTCATATCTGTAAAATCCAATCCCCGTTTCCCTGCCCAGGTGGTTTGCACGAACCCGTTTTTTCAGCATCGGCGAAGCCTTATATTTTATTTCTCCGAATTCCTCATAAATGTTGTCGAGCCACCGGATTACCATGTCAAGGCCAATTTTATCGGCAAGTTCAAACGGGCCCAGCGGGAACCCGTACCCGGCTTTTATTGTAAGATCAATATCCTCCATGGAGGCCACCCCCTCCATCAGGATCTCGCAAGCCTCGTTGATCATGGTTGCGATCAGGCGGGTTGAAATAATGCCTGGAGACTCGATCACGGGGATTATTTTTTTTCCGAGCAGCTTTGCAAACCGGCATACCTTTTTATAGGCTTCATCGGTTGTGTGCAGCCCGCGGGCTACTTCCACGATAGGGATTTCAGCGGCTGGGGAAATGAAATGCAGGCTTACACAGCGCTCCGGGTGGCTGAGCTCCGAACTCATTTCGGTAATAACCAGGGTGGTGGAATTGGTGGCAATGATGGTCTTCTCATCCACCACATTCTCGATTTCCTTGAATATTCGTTTCCTGATTTCAACGCTGTCTTCCCGGGTTCGGGACTTTATAGATTCGATCACGATCTCACAACCTGCAAGATGGGAATACTCGGTAACCCCGGTGATCCTTGAGATAATGGCGCGCTTTTCACTGGCCGTCATACCCCATCTCTCGATCATTTTTTCCAGGTCCCGGTCAATTCTGTTAAAGGATTCCTGGATCTTCTTGTCGGAAATCTCGAGAAAGACGACCTCGAGCCCGTGGCTGCTGGCCATCTTTGCGATTTCCTGTCCTAGGATGCCGCATCCGACAATTCCGATTTTTGTAAAAACATTGCTGGCCCCTTTTTTCTTCCTTGACTTTAAACTGTATTTCTCAATTTTTTCAACTGATTCAACCGGTTCCATCTCGAATGCTGTTAAATTTTATCTGCCTCCCGCCTGGTTTGAAGCAATGGCAATCATATTGACAATATCACTGACAGAACACCCTCTGGATAGGTCATTGATCGGCGCGGCCAATCCCTGCAAAATCGGGCCGATAGCTTCAGCGTTGGCCAGCCGCTGAACTAGCTTGTAGGCAATGTTCCCTGCGTTAAGGTCCGGAAATACAAGCACGTTGGCTTTGCCGGCAATGGGACTTCCTGGAGCTTTCTTTTGCCCGACCGATTCAATGATGGCCGCATCAGCCTGCAGTTCGCCATCAATTTTGAGTTCCGGAT
>DATDPY010000052.1:0-2018 GCA_035292565.1 Cyclobacteriaceae bacterium
GAATGGTACGCCTTTCAGGAATCCCAGGAACAATGGCGGATCTCCAATGGGCGTAAGGCTGCCTCCGACATTGCTGATAATAAAAATGAAGAAAATGATATGGTAAGCTTTGATCCGGTTTTTATTAAGCCGTATAAATGGGCGTATCAACAACATGGATGCCCCCGTGGTGCCGATGATATTCGCCACAATCGCCCCGATAAAAAGCAACATCACGTTTACACCCGGAGTCGATTTCTTATCAACGTCGATCATGATCCCGCCGCTTGCGATGAAAAGTCCGGTAAGCAATGAAATAAACTGGATATAATCAGCCATGGAATGAATTGGACTATGCGGGTTTTTCAGAACCACGACATAGTACAGGATGACGAGGGCTCCAAGAACAAGCGATATCCTGGGATAGTTTTTATGCCAGAAATGCTCATAGAACAGGGGGCCCGTTGCGATCATGAGCAGCAATAAAATGAAGGGCGTAACCATCCAGATCGGGGGGTGAATGCCGGCATGTTCCGAAACCTGGCTTTGTTCGCCGTGATCGACAATTTCATGTGTGCTCTTCAGGGTATCATCAGATTGCGCCTGTGCCGTAACCGGGCCGCATAAAATAAAAAAAACGGCAATTACTATGCCGGCCAGAAGTTTATACGTGTTTCCCATATGACACCCCTTTATATCAAAGTGAAGTTCCGCCAGATAAATAAACAGATAATTTTGATTTGATCAATCAAAGAAAACAAAAATTACGATCGATTTTTTTCATACCGGCATATTTTTCGCTATTCAGCAGTTTTGCCGGGTTTCTGCAAGATGCCTGAATTATCATGAAGGGTTCCTCCGCAACTGTCGCGCGAAGCTCCGGTCACCGACCTCAGCGTGTTGATTTCCCCGCGAAGCCGCAAAACTCCAAGGAAGCCAAAGATCATGGCTTCTTTAAAATTGACCAGGTCGGGTTCAGGGATCTCATATGCAAGCTTCCCTTTCCCGGCCTTGCCCAATAATTCAATCAGGTAGCTGTTGAAAGCCCCGCCGCCGCTCACCAGCACTCTTGAAATACCGCGACCTCCTGAAGCAAATGAAATCAGGGATTGATTAATCTGGCTTGCGACATGATGTGTATAGGTTGTGATCGCATCCTGAACGCCGCTATATTTTTCAAGTATAGGCATAATATTTTTATCAACCCATTCGAGTCCGAGAGATTTCGGGAAGGGCTTGCTGTAATAGTCAAGATTGTTCAGCCGTTCCAGCATTTTCGGGATCAACTTTCCTCTCCGCCCCATCGATCCGTTTTTATCGAAGGGTTTTCCGGCCTTTCGGGCAAGCCTGTTCAGAATAATATTGACCGGGCAGATGTCGAATGCAATCCTGTTCCGATTCCGGTGGAAGGAGACATTCGAGAACCCGCCCAGATTAAGGCAAAATCTGAATTGTGGGAATAAAAGCGCATCTCCGACCGGCACGAGTGGCGCTCCCTGCCCGCCAAGGATTACATCCAGTTTCCGGAAATCGTTAATTGTCGGGATCCCTGTGATTTGGTTGATGGCAATGCCATCGCCAATCTGAATTGTAATCTTCCTGGTAGGCTGATGAAAAACGGTATGCCCATGCGAAGCGATGATTCGGGGAACAATTTTGTATTTACGGATAAACTTATTTACATGCCTGCCGATAAATTCTCCAAACTCGACATCAAGGCTGAATATTTCGTCGGGATCGGAATAAATTACGTTCAGCAGCCTGTCTCTCCACTTTTGAGAATACCTGACGGTTTCTGTATGCATGATCCGGTAATTCCAGGATGATTTGGGATCAAGTTCGAAGCGGCAATGCGCCAGGTCGAGGCCATCCACCGAGGTGCCGGACATAACCCCGATCACATCGTAAAACTCTGCTGTTCCTGAATTTCTGTAATTTTGCATTTTGGGATAGAACGATATAACATGATTGCTGCCATCGATTCCGGCAATTCCACTGTCAAATTAGGAATTTTTGACCAACGGAAATTAATCTATATT
>DATDPY010000053.1:0-8324 GCA_035292565.1 Cyclobacteriaceae bacterium
GAAAAAGGAGCCGATAACCCTGCCGGTAAAATTTCCCCTTTTGCTTGCCCAGGGAGTGGAAGGGATAGCCGTAGGATTATCGACAAAGGTACTTCCTCACAATTTCAATGAACTTATTGATGCATCGGTTGAAATTTTAAAAGGGAAAAAAGTAAATATCCTGCCTGATTTTCCGACGGGTGGGATGGCTGATTTTTCGGAATATAACGAAGGCCGGAGGGGCGGCCGTATCAGGATCAGGGCGGTAATCGAGGAGGCGGATAAGAAGACCCTGCTGATCAAGAACATCCCGTTTGGAACCACAACGACGACCCTGATGGATTCCATCGTCAGGGCAAATGAAAAAGGGAATATTAAAATCAGGAAGGTAATTGACAACACGGCGAAGGACGTGGAGATTGAAGTCCACCTTGCCCCGGGCCAGTCTCCCAACCTTACCATGGATGCCCTCTACGCATTTACAGACTGTGAGATAAGCATTTCTCCGAATGCATGCGTCATTGTTGAAGATAAGCCCCGGTTCCTCGGGGTGAATGAAATTCTTAAGATTTCCACGGGGCGAACGGTGGAACTGCTTAGAAAGGAACTTGAGATCAGGAAATCTGAACTCCTTGAAAAGATCCTGTTCTCATCGCTGGAAAAAATATTCATTGAAAAAAGAATATACCGGAATATCGAGGAGTGCGAGACCTGGGAGGCCGTTATTTCCACGATCGACAAAGGCCTCAAGCCCTATAAAAAACAATTTTACAGGGAAATAACGGAAGAGGACATCGTCAGGCTTACGGAAATTAAGATCAAAAGAATTTCACGCTATGATTCCTTCAAGGCGGATGAGTTGCTGACCAGGCTTAAAGAGGAACTTTCCGGGGTTGAATTTAACCTGAAACATCTCATCGAATATGCGATCAGGTACTTTCAGGGCCTCAAGGAAAAATACGGGAAAGCCCGGGACAGGCTGACTGAAATACGGAATTTTGATACCATTACAGCCAGCGTTGTTACGGCAAACAACCAGAAACTTTATGTAAACAGGGCGGATGGATTTATCGGGTATGGCCTGAAAAAAGATGAATACATCTGCGAATGTTCTGACCTTGACGATATCATTGTATTCAGGAGCGACGGGAAGTTTATCGTTGTTAAAATTGCAGAAAAGGTATTTGCCGGAAAGGATATCATTCATGTTGCAGTATTCAACAGGAATGATGAAAGGATGGTATATAATATGGCCTACGTTGATGGGAAATCCGGAAAATCCATGATTAAAAGATTCCACGTACTCGGCATTACCCGCGATAAGGAATACGACCTGACCATGGGGAATCCGGGATCAAAAACCATTTACCTCACGGCTAACCCCAACGGCGAAGCGGAATCCGTCACCATCTATCTTTCTTCAAATTGCAGGGCGCATAAAAAGGTTTTTGATTTTGATTTTTCTACCCTTGAGATCAAAGGAAGGGGAGCCCGGGGCAACACACTTACCAAATATCCTGTCCGAAAAATCCAGCTTAAATCATCGGGGGTATCCACCCTGGGCGGGCTGGATATATGGTATGACCACACGATCGGAAGGTTTAACCGTGACGGCAGGGGAATTCTGCTGGGCAATTTCATGCCTGAGGACCTGCTCTTGATCATCCTGGAGGAAGGGGCATACCAGGTCCTGAATTTTGATATCAATCTCAGGACCGATCCGGAAAAGACCCTGGTAATTGAAAAATTTGATCCGAACCATATCATTACAGGAATATATTTCGATGGGGGAAATAATTCCTATTTCGTCAAGCGATTCACGATTGAAACGACAACCCTGAATAAGAAATTTTATTTTATTTCTGAAGCCCCCGGATCAAGACTTATTATAGCCACAATGAAAGCCGGCAAAAAAGTCCTGGTTGAATATGATGTAAAACGCAAGGATGCCAGGCAGAATGAATCCTTTGACCTTGACCATCTGATCGATGTTAAGGGGTGGAAAGCGGCCGGGAATAAGATCGGCGGTAACAAGATAAGATCCATTTCGATCCTTGAGGCTGAACCTGAAAAAAAGGCCTTAAACGGAAGATTTAATAATGATGGCAAAATAATTGATAATGAACGTATTATCGATATTAAAAAAGGCGGCGACAAAACGCCGGCACCTCCGGTAAACCGGGGAAACGGACGGGCAAAAAAGGATTTAAAGAACGCCAAAAAAGGGGGCTCAAGCCGGAAGAAAACCTGGCCGAAAAAACAAGGTCCTGAAAAAACAGGAAAGAATGCTTCCGGGAAAACCTATGAAGCCGGAATGACTGTTGATTTGAAAATAAAAAAATCAAAAGGCGGGAAAGATCAGCTAAAGCTGTTTGATAATTAAATTTAGCCGTTTCCCCGCCTTTTGGATTGATGGATAATTTTATTTATTTTCTGTCCCTGCCAATACTCCCCATTGTTCACTCAGGTCGATGTTGACGGTAACGCCGTTTTCAGTAATCGTTATGATATTATCACATTCCCCATCGCCGTAGTCAATGATGATTTCTCCCGATTCATCGCCCTGTTTAAAAACAACTTTTTCAACCCCTGCGGTATACAGGATAATGCACGCAATGCCCGATGCTGCATCAGCAGAATTCGAGGCTTCGAGTGCGGAATTCTGCCAGCAGGTGTAATCCATGATTAAGGGCTCCAGGACGGTGGATTTATAGAAATCATCCCCAACATAATATTCATAGTCGGCATATTCCGTTACTGACCCGTTTACATCATACGTCATTTTACAATTGGAGGAATATTGGTACTCCTCATCGTTATATCGGTATGTCGTGTTATCAAAGTAAGTATACCAGCCTGAAAACGCATAGTCTGTTGTATCATAGATCGATTGTCCGGCATATTGCGAAATACCATCCATTTCCCAAACACTGCTGTCGTAATAATACCTGGTTCCATAATTGTCATATACAGTCTCATAAGAATATTCATCGATAAATTTGCTTCCAACCCTGGCATTGGAACTGAAATATGTAGATGCTATCCGGCCGTAAATAAGGTATTTATAGCTGTCCCATCCTTCTTCGCATCCGTCGCCATAATCATAAATCACCGTAATGCTTCCGTCTTCATTGACCGTCTCGGTAATTTCAGCACATGAAATCCAGGGATCTTCATATATGACTGTATCACCATCAACACCCGTTCCGGTGGAATCCTTATAACCCGGATCCTCGATGACAACCGTATCCGACTCAGTGATGCTTCCATCAGGGCTGCCTTCGGCAAGGCGTCCGGCGATGTTGCTCAGATGGAGGCCAAACAAATCCTGAAAGGAATTATTGACTGCAGAGTTCCTTGATTCCTGGAGGGAATTCTGAGAACCAAACCGCATAGTAATGTATTTGGCTGCAAAATCACTTAACTGGTCCGATGTTTGGGGATCGTCAGCGCTTTCGCATTGGCTCAGAAGAAGAATCCCCGCAAGGGCTATCGATTTGAATATTTTTGATGCATTCATATTCATGGTTTTTCAATTAAGACACTCAACTTTCGAAAATGGTTGTAAGAGCATCAGCATTTTTCAAATAACGCAAGCGAAATGGATGAAGTATCAGGCGATAGGCATATTTCGAAGGATTGATCCATTTTCTGATTAAATTACGCAAAAATTCCCGGATAATTCATTTTCTCCGGCCAGGATGATGGATCGCTGTTTTTAACTCATGCCAAATTCGACCTCCCCAATATATGTTTCGCGATATGGCCAACACCAAACGCTTTACCTTTTTGCGATACTATTCATTTGGAGCACAATTGCCGATGCCCAGCCAATTACCCTGGTGAGGGGCAGAGTTACCGAATCAGGTACAGGAAATCCCATTCCTTTTGCCAACGTTTATTTTCACCGCGAAGCAGGCGGTACAATTACCGATTTTGATGGAAATTTTTCAATATCCACACATGAATATGCCGATTCCCTGACCGTTTCATTTGTCGGGTATAGTGCGGTAACCCAACCGGTGACCTGGGGAATTGAACAGGATATCAGTTTCGATCTGCATCCTGAATCGATCCGTCTTGATGAGTTAATATTTTATGCCGGCGAGAACCCGGCATTCAATGTAATCAGGAATGTAATAAGAAATAAAAAGCTCAATGATAAGCGGTCATTTGAAGCCTATGAATATGAAAGTTATAATCTAATCGAAGTGATGGTGAACCATATCCCGGAGGACATGAATTCATCTCGACTTATTCACAAAATCTCATCGACTCTCGACAGTGTTTACCTGCTCAGGGATGAGGGGGACAATCCGATGATCCCGGTCTTCATTTCCGAGAATCTTTCAAGGTATTATGTAAAAAATAATCCGGAAGTCACCAAAGAGGAAATTATGAAGACACGGATTTCAGGCCTGGGTATTGAAGACGGCAGCTACGTCGCACAATTCCTGGGCTCATCCTTCCAGGAATACAATTTTTACAGAAACTGGCTCGACATTCTGGATAAGGATTTTGTTTCCCCGATAGCAGATGGCTGGAAGATTTATTATGATTTTGACATTCTCGACAGCCTTGCCATTGATCATGATTCCTGTTATCTCCTGAACATTATCCCGCGAAACGAAAAAGATCTTGCATTTAACGGTAAAATGTGGATTACAAAAAAAGATTTTGCCCTCAAACAGATTGACGTAACCATTGGTAAAGAAGCCAACCTTAATTTTATCCACTCAATCCGGATCCAGCAAGCCCTGGAAAAGACTGTTGAAGGCCCTTGGATACCCTCCAGGACACGGGTGACCATCGAAGTTTCAGGCTCCGGCAGGAAATACCCCGGTTTCCTGGTAAAATTCAACAATTCATCAGATCACTGGATTCTGAATCATTCCAAGCCACCTTCTTTTTATAACAGCTCAATTGAACTCCTGGCGGGCCACCGGGAAATGGATCATGAATTCTGGAACTACCGCAGACAGGATTCATTATCTACCGATGACAGGATGACATTTAAACTGATCGATACCCTCCGAAATATTCCTGCGATAAAGCGATATACAGGACTGTTAAAATTCGCCGTGACTGGGTATGTGAGGACCAGTAAAATAGACTATGGTCCTGCGCTGTATACCTATGCTTATAATGATATCGAAGGACACCGGTTTAGAATAGGCATCCGCACCAACGAATACCTGAGTGAAAAATGGTATTTCAGGACGTATGGAGCCTATGGCCTGAATAACGACCGGTTGAAATATGGAATTTATGGAGGGTATATCTTCGACCGCAAACCCTGGACGGAATTAATGGTTGGGAAAAGATATGATGTCGATCAGGTGGGGATTCAATCGGATGAGCTTGTTGAAAACTATATTTTCCTCGCATTTACCAGGTTCGGCCATCTCAGCCAGCCGTATTATAACGATATGTCTGCTATCAGATTCCGTTCGGAGTTCAGCAGGGGATTTACTTATAATATATTCCTGAAAAGGGAAACTTTTGAACCCCTCTATAACTTTGCCTATTTTATCAGCCCGGGTAACCAGGGAGAGCTGGGGCATAATTATATCAACACAGCCGCCGGGCTGGAACTGCGGTATGCACGGGATGAAACCTTCGTGACCAACGGGAACCAGCGACTAAGCCTTGGAATCAACAGAGCCCCTGCAGTTACCATGCAATTTACTCAGGGCATTGCAGGTCTGTTTGGCGGGGAATTTACTTACCGGAAACTGGTGATAGAACTTGACCAGAAATTGCGGCTCGGATTTCTGGGAACTTCATTCTGCAGGCTGTCTGCCGGGAAAGTATTCAATGCTGTTCCATATCCGCTGCTATTCAACCATATCGGGAATGAAACAAGTTTCTATTCCACCGGGGCTTTTTCTACCATGAATTATTTTGAGTTTGCAAGCGACAGTTATATATCCTTAAGGTATCAGCAATTTATGGGAGGATACCTCCTTAGCAGGCTGCCGCTAATCAGCAAATTAAAATGGCGACTTGTAGGAAATGCGAATATGCTCTGGGGCAGGATGAGCAATGCAAACAGGGATCATACGCCACTCGTGGATGAGCTGAATCTGCCGGTCGAACAGTTTGGCATCCTGGGTGAAACGCCTTTCATTGAACTGGGATACGGAATAGAAAATATTCTGAAATTTATAAGGATCGATGCTTTTCACCGGCTCACCTACCTTGATAATAATAATGTGCATCCTTTCCAGGTCAAATTAAGCTTCCAGGTGATTTTATAATTATTTTTGGCGAAAAAAGGAACAAGACTCAACATACGTGAATTATAAAATCCCGGTCCGTCCCATGCTTTTGCTGATTTGCTCAATCCTTGTTTTCTGTACCAGGGCTGAGCAACCAGGGAAATTTTCTGTTACCGATGGGAATGCGCGGTTTGCCTCCGCTGAGGAAATTCGTCGCTATCTTTATTCCATACTGGAAAAAGAATCCAGCCCGGAAATATTATTAAAAGTAGCCGTTATCGCCAATGAATACGAGGATGAATTCCTGACCCGCGATTGTCTTACGAAATATTTTGCATCCGGTGAAAACAAGGCAATGGCTTATTTCCTTCAGGGCTCCATCTCATATTCAGGAAATGATTTCGATCAGGCTATTATCCACCTGAAAAAATCAATATCCGGCGGTCTCAATCATTTCGAGCAAAATAATCTGCTGGCCAGGGCTTATCTGGGAATCAATCGGCCCGACAGTGCAATGCAAGCTTTGGAATTATCCATGCTGGAATTTCCGGATAATTCCGAAACCTGTTACCTGGCTGGTAACGCATTGCTTGCCTTGCAGGACACTGCCGGCAGCCTTAAGCACTTCGAAAAATCAATCATGCTGGATCCTGGAAATCAGGACGCGATCGAAAAAGCTGTTTTTCTATACCTTAACCACCGCGATCGGGCGGCAACGGTCCGATTTATTGAAAAACAGCTTCAAATCTCCGATCATTTCTTCCTGAAAAGATCACTGGCCGGTCTTTATATCTCAATGAATAATTACAGGGGGGCCGATAGCCTGCTCAGATCAATTTCTAACAACCTGGATCCAGCGACGTTGTACATCCTTCGGGCGAAATTAAATTTTGCGAAATCATATTATGATTCTGCGGTGATCTACACGGATAAAATTCTTGTATCGGACAGCCGGAATCTTGATGCCCTGGAAATCAAAGGGCGAATCATGGACCGGGCAGGTCAATACTATGACGCACTGGGGATTTTCGAAATGATCCTGAAGATTGATTCCGCAAATACAACTGCCATCAATGAAACCGGCAATCTTAGAAGAAAAATTGCATATTTGCGAAAAATTAGTCAACAGCACGATGAGATGAGCCCTCAACCCGATTCGCTGGAACAGATAAATATTCAAAATTGAAACTCTCATGAGTGAGCAGATGATCCATATTAAATTTCCGGACGGTTCGGTCAGGCAATATCTCCAGGGAGTTACCTCGCTCGAAATTGCAAAGTCGATCAGCGAAGGGTTGGCAAGAAATATTTTATCGGCAAGGGTAAACGGAGAGATCTGGGACATTACACGGAGGATCGCTCACGATGCTGAAATCTTATTTTACACCTGGGATGATCGGGAAGGGAAATCGGCATTCTGGCATAGTTCTGCTCATCTGATGGCCGCCGCCCTGGAGGCTCTGTATTCCGGGGTCAAGTTCGGGATTGGACCGGCGATAGAAAATGGTTTCTATTATGATGTAGACTTCGGCAGCCAGGAATTTGATGCGTTGCATCTCGAAAAAGTTGAGAATAAGATGCTCGAGCTCGCCAGGCAGAACGATCCCAATGTCAGGAAAGACATTTCGAAGAATGATGCGATAAATTATTTCAGGAAGAAAGGGGATGAGTATAAGCTGGAGTTGTTGAATGACCTGACCGACGGTGAAATAACCTTTTACGAGACAGGGAATTTCATCGACCTCTGCCGCGGGCCTCATATCCCCTCAACCGGAATTATTAAAGCCGTCAAGTTGCTGAACTTAGCCGGTGCATATTGGAGAGGCGATGAAAAAAGGAAACAGCTTACCAGGATTTATGGAATTACTTTTCCGAAGCAAAAGGAGCTTACCGAATACCTGCAGATCCTGGAAGAAGCGAAGAAACGCGACCATCGGAAAATAGGAAAGGAGCTCGAGTTATTTACATTTTCTGAAAAGGTTGGAATGGGGCTGCCTTTATGGCTGCCGAAGGGCACCATACTTCGGGAGCGACTTGAGCAATTTTTACGGCAGGCCCAGCAAAAAGCCGGGTACCAGGCGGTGGTTACCCCTCATATCGGCGGGAAATCGTTATATGTTACCT
>DATDPY010000054.1:0-4940 GCA_035292565.1 Cyclobacteriaceae bacterium
CTGGAGGATGTTGAAGAGAGCTACCTGTATCCTTGCCTGGAGGTCGGGCAGCTCGTTGATTACGAATATCCCGCGGTGCGACCTGGGAATCAGGCCGTAATGGATTACGCGTTCATCGGAATACGGCAGTTTCAGGGAAGCGGCCTTGATCGGGTCCACATCGCCGATGAGGTCGGCCACGGAAACATCGGGCGTGGCAAGCTTTTCCGTATACCGTTCGGAGCGGGGAATCCATTGGACCGGTGTATTGTCGCCATGCGTTTTAAGCATTTCTTTCCCGTAACGGCTGATTGGTTTGAGCGGATCATCGTTCAGCTCGCTGTCGGCAATCACCGGAATGTATTCATCGAGCAATCCTGCCATGATCCTCGCAATGCGTGTTTTGGCCTGGCCGCGAAGCCCGAGGAAATTAATATTATGCATGGAAAGGATAGCCCGTTCCAGGTCAGGGATGACGGTATCTTCGTATCCCCAGATACCTTCGAAGGGATTTCGTTTTTCCCGGAAGGAACTGATCAGATTATCGCGCAATTCCTGCTTAACTGATTTGGATTGATATCCCGATGCCTGCAGTTCGGCCAGCGTGCGGATATTCAACAATTTGTGGGAAGCTATGTCGGAATAATTCATGTTTTTACTTAAAATACTTGATCCTGTTCCTGCTGAAGTCCTGAAAGACCAGGTGCCCGAGCCCCTTCAGGTTTGAATAATATGCCCTTCCGTTATTTGCTTTCGTGAATTCCTGTACGAATTGTTTCAGGTAAGGATCGGAGGCTATCATGAAGGTGGTGACAGGTATGTTAATCTTGCGGCATTGAGTGGCAATGCCCAGTGTTTTCTTAACGATCTTCCGGTCGAGCCCGAAGCTGTTCCTGTAATACTTGATCCCTAACTTCATGCAGGTGGGCTTACCGTCGGTGATCATGAAGATCTGTTTGTTCGGATTTTTCCTCCGCCTGAGTATATCCATGGCAAGCTGAAGGCCGGCAATGGTATTGGTATGATACGGGCCGACCTGCAGGTAGGGAATGTCTTTGAGCCGGATCTGCCAGGCATCATCCCCAAACACGATGATATCGAGCGTGTCTTTTTTGTACTTCCTTGTGATCAATTCGGCGAGGGCGAGTGCAACTTTCTTCGCAGGCGTTATCCTGTCTTCCCCGTATAGGATCATCGAATGGCTGATATCGATCATCAGCACCGTCGAAGTCTGTGCCTTGTACTCGGTTTCAACCACCTCGAGGTCTTTTTCCGTGAGACTGAATTCGGAAAAACCCTGGTTGATCTGCGCATTGCGGATGGATTCGGTCATGGAAATCTGCTGGATAGAATCCCCGAACTCATATTCCCTGAGGTCAGTGCCGGTCTCGTCACCCTGCCCTGTATAGCTTGTGTTATGATTGCCCGGTCCGGATTTTTTAAGTTTGCCAAAAATCTCCTCAAGGGCGTTACGGCGGATATTTTGTTCGCTCTTTGGTGTGATCGTAAGCTGGCCCGTCTTTTCATCTTCTTTTAAATAACCTTTCTTTTTCAGGTCTTCGATAAAATCACCCATCCCGTACTCATCGGTGGTTATCCGGTATTGTTTGTCTACCTCATTCATCCATTGCAATGCTTCCTGAACATTTCCGGAAGTGATCAGCAGTAGTTGCATGAAAATGTTAAACAGGTAATCGAAGCCGCTCTGCGGGCCTTTCATGGGTGGGACATATTTGGTAAACCTGTGACCGATCATAGTCAGGTGATCCCTAAATTTGCAAGTATTTATAAAACAGCAATAAGCCCCGAATGTTTATTTCTGGATCCGGGGCCAGGTATCCCAAATCAACGCGGGCTCCAGCCCCTATTTTCTCCTTGAAGGCATTGTCCGGAAAATATAATCCCATAAGGGAGACGATACGCCGAATGCATGATCATCATCCTTATAATGATGTATCCCGTGATTGATCCACAGGAACTTGAGAAAATTTTTGGGCGGCTGGTATGCATGAACAATATAATGTATTGACAAATAGATTGTATACGTTGTTGCAAAACCCGAGAAGAAGCCAAAGCCGGATGAACCGAAGATAAACCGGAACAGGAAGAGCAGAATCGTGGCGATCGTGAGAGACATGGGGATGGGAAGGGCAAGCCTGTCCTTGTCCCTCGGGTATTCATGATGCACGCCGTGAAGTTTATACTGGAGTTTCTTCTTATAATCCGTATCGGTGTCCATATGCCATACAAACCTGTGAACGATATATTCGAAGAAGGTCCAGAATAACATACCACCAAAAAACATTCCCGTCAGGGATAGTCCGCTTGCATTTGTTCTTGTCAGGGCCCAGTAAAGTGAAGCGGCTGAATAAATATTCAGCAGGATGAGCGGAATAGAAATGTGGGTACGTGTAAGTCTCTCCAGGAATTTACTTTTGAACATTACTTTCGTTCCCTCATTCTTGGGAACATAGAGCGTCTCTGCCATTTTTATTTAGTTTGACTGAACAATAAACCGGAAACAACAGCTGTGCCGGAGGATCCAAGTTTCAAAACTACATATTTATTTTCATTTCAAAAGCATTGACAACCTGATTATAATATTCTTCATATTTTGGCAATATTTTATTAATGTCAAATTCTTTGGCCTGTTCAAGTGCCCCCTTTTTAAATTTCGGAAGGTTCGAATCGTTAAGGATGACCAGGGCTTTATCGGCCATATCGTCGATGTCGCCCACGTTGCACATAAATCCGGTTTTTCCATCGATCATGAGTTCGGGCAGCCCGCCTACATTGGTTGAAATCACAGGCACTTCACAAGCCATTGCTTCCAGTGCGGCCAGACCGAAGCTTTCCTTCTCTGAAGGCATCAGGAATAAGTCAGCGACCGAAAGGACTTCCTCGATCTGATCGAGTTTCCCGAGGAACCTGATGTCGTCAAATGCGCCAAGGTCGCGACAAAGGTTTTCTGCCTTGATACGCTCGGGACCGTCCCCGACTAACAAGAGCTTTGCCGGGATAGATTGTTTTACCTGGTAATAAACCTGGATGACATCTTCGACACGTTTTACCTTTCTGAAATTCGATGTGTGCACGATCAGTTTCTCCCCGTTCGGGCAAATGGCCTTCTTGAAATGGTCCTTGGGTTGTTTTCTGAACCTGGAAAGGTCAATAAAATTCGGTATGACCCTGATTTCTCCCGTTATGTTGAAATGATCGAGGGTGTCTTTTTTCAGGTTCTCGGATACTGCAGTAATTCCATCCGAAGCATTGATGCTGAATGTAACCACCGGTTCAAGGGATGGGTCTTTCCCGATCAGGGTTATATCGGTCCCGTGAAGGGTGGTAATTACCGGGATGGAAATTCCGGAAGTTTTCAGGATTTGCTTGGCCATGTATGCTGCGGACGCATGTGGAATGGCGTAATGCACATGCAGGAGGTCAAGTTTTTCATAATGCACCACATCCACCATTTTGCCGGCCAGCGCGAGTTCGTAGGGAGGATATTCAAAAAGCGGGTAAGAGTTGATCGTGACTTCGTGGTAGTACAGGTTCTCATTAAAAAAATCCAGTCTTGAGGGCTGTGAATAGGTGATAAAGTGGATCTTATGTCCCTTCTTCGCCATACCCTTCCCGAGCTCCGTAGCCACAACCCCGCTTCCGCCATACGTTGGATAACAAACTACACCGATATTCATTTTAATTATATTAATGTTTCATTAACGAACTGTAAATCACCGTCTGCATTCTTTTACGCACTTCCAGTTCGGATAGTTTTTTATTTTCGATATCCGGGAATGTCCGGTTCGACAGGAATACAAAAATAAGTTCATGCTCCGGGTCCGCCCAGACCATCGTGCCGGTAAATCCGCTATGACCAAATGAGGATTCAGCGGCATAGGCCGATGCCGGATTCATCCCGTTTCCTGAATGGTCGGGCTTATCCCAGCCGAGCCCCCGCCGGTTTGTTCTGTATTGTTGTTCTGTGAAGGCATCGATCGTCGACGGAAAGAAATATCTTGCCCCCCCATAATATCCTTTTTGCAGATGCATTTGCATCAGGATGGCCAGATCATACGCGTTGGAAAAAAGGCCGGCGTGTCCGGCAACACCCCCGTATAATGCCGCCAATTCATCCTGGACATATCCCTGCAGCGTGGAGTTCCGGAAATAACGGTCTTCCGAAGAGGGGACGATCTTATCCTGCATGAATTTCCTGCCAGGAAGGTAAGCCATGGTGGATAACCCGAGCGGATCGTAAATATTCTGCGCAAGGAATTCGTCGAGGGGTTGGTTAACCATTCTCTCAACCATCCGGTGCAGGATATAATATCCTATGTCGCTGTAACGGTAATCGTAGGGTTTGGCGTCGTCATTTTTTTTTCTAAGGGCGGAGGTAACGATCCAGGACCAGATGGAATCGGCAAGAATCTTTGATCCATAAATTCCGGGGATGATCAACTGATCATAATATTCTCCGGCTGTTTCCGAATAATACCTGATCCGGTCCGATTCGGTTTTTATCGTTCTCTTCCAGAACGGGATATAGGGTTGGAGGCCGGACTGGTGTGTGAGCAGATCCCTGATGATGATGTCTTCCTTATTCGTGTTGCGCAGTTCGGGAAGGTAACAGGAAATTTTCTTGTCAAGGTCGATGATTTTTCTTTCGTACAATATCATAACTGCCTGGAGGGTGGCGGCAACTTTGGTGATGGAGGCAAGGTCGAATAATGAATTTTCATCAATTCGCCGGGTACTGTCCCAGGTATAGTGTCCATAAGATCGATTAATGACCACTTTGCCGTTTTTCGCAACAAGCACCTGGCACCCGGGCGTTGCTCCCATTCTTATGGCTTCCATGGCAATGGTATCGATATACTTAAGATATTCTGCATCAAACCCAGCCTGCCCGGGGCTGGCGTATCCCAGCCTGCCGAGCGATGGTGTTTCCAGCCCGAACC
>DATDPY010000055.1:0-3975 GCA_035292565.1 Cyclobacteriaceae bacterium
ATCCTGCCCGGAAGATGAGCAATATTATCGTCTTCGAAACACCGGATTACATGGGCAATAGCATCGACTTCGCGAATATTTGCGAGGAATTTGTTCCCCAATCCCTCCCCCTTGCTGGCCCCTTTTACGAGTCCGGCTATATCAACAAATTCGATAACCGTGGGCACCAGTTTCTTTGGATTAACGATTTCGTTAAGAATATTAAGCCTTTGATCGGGAACCGTAATTATACCTACATTGGGTTCAATGGTACAAAAAGGGTAATTAGCCGCTTCTGCCTTACCTTTCGAAAGAGCATTAAACAGGGTGGATTTACCGACATTCGGTAATCCGACTATTCCGCATTGCAATCCCATTCAGTAATAATCTTTAACTATCTTTAGCGCCGGTGCAAAAATAATTATAAATCCCTCCAATGGATCATCCGGCGCAAATTTTGAATCTCATTGAAAAATAATTTGGGTAACTCATATTGATAAATCCCAAACAAGCAGTTAAAAATTGATGAATGAAAATATAAAATTCCTGTCAGAAGCCTGTTTGATTACTGATGAAATAATGAGGGTTCGATATTCAGGTGAAAAATGAGCTATGACAAGAGTAATAATACGCCGGGATTCGCGTGAATTATTCCCATTTCAATTCACTATCCGCCCCCGCTTCGCCTGCTTCCTTGGTTGTGGTTGTATGGGTAACTTGTGAAAAATCGTAATCCGGCATTAATTCGGTTTTTACATGATTTATCGTACTATGCAGGGCTTCCTGAAATTTATCGAAATCTTCTTTGTACAGGAATATTTTATGTTTCTCGTAATAATAACCGTCTTCCTTGTAGCGCCTTTTGCTTTCCGTTATGGTCAGGTAATAATCGTTGGCTTTTGTTGACTTTATATCGAAAAAATAGGTCCGTTTTCCCGCCCTTACCCGCTGGGAGAAAATTTCACTTTTTTCACCTTCCTTGTTCTCTTCCACTATCCGTTTTCGTTTAAAATAATAATTATAATCTTCTAAATATAAGAGAATAACCTTATACCATACAAATGTAAAGGAATAAATTCCATAGTTTCAAGCAAAAAAATACAGTATTTAATATTAGGGATATCAAAGGATACCCGATAAAATCGAGGACTAATTTGAATAAAAACTGACCAAAATGAAGCTGGATCCTCAGAAATTAAGGGAAATCGGTAAATTGGACCTTATCGCACGCCAGCTTGTGGAAGGTTTTATTACCGGCTTGCATAAATCTCCATATCATGGATTTTCAGTTGAATTCGCAGAACACCGCCTTTACAATTCAGGTGAAAGCACCAAAAATATTGACTGGAAGGTGTTTGCGAGAACCGACAGGCTGTATACCAAACGATATGAAGAGGAAACCAACCTGCGCTGCCAGCTTCTGATCGACAATTCGTCTTCCATGTACTACCCGGCACCCGGGTACGGCAAGATCTCGTTTTCAATCATGGCCGCTGCAGCTCTTGCATACCTCCTTCACAACCAGAGGGATGCCATCGGATTATGCACTTTCTCTGAAAAGATCGAGCTTCAGACATCCGTAAAATCGACCAGCGCACATTTGCATAAGATATTCCTGTACCTGGAGACATTAATGGATGGGAAACCTGTATTAAAAAAGTCATCGGTAGCGGATGTCCTTCATCAGATTGCAAATAAAATTCATAAAAGAAGCCTTATCATAATTTTTAGCGACATGTTCGATAACCAGGACAATGTCCGTGAGTTATTTAATTCGCTTCATCATTTAAAACACAACCAGCACGAAGTGATCCTTTTTCACGTGACGGATAAAAACACTGAAAATCGTTTTATGTTCGATGACCGCCCCTATGAATTCATCGATCTCGAAACGAATGAAAAATTAAAAGTGCAGGCTTCAGAAATCAGGGATAAATACGTAATGGCTGTTAATCAATATTACCATGATCTGAAGATGAAATGCGGGCAATATAAAATTGATTTTGTAGAAGTGGATATTCAGGAAGATTTTGACAAGGTTTTGCTATCTTATTTAATCAAACGAACCCGCATGATGGCCTGAGCCAATCAATTGGCCTGATCATTCTCCATGCATCCACAACTTTTTAGCCTGCAATTCTTCTTTTGTCTCTACATAATCGGGGTCAGGTATGCAGCAATCAACGGGGCAAACCGCAGCACATTGTGGTTCTTCATGAAAGCCCGTGCATTCAGTACATTTCGTCGATACGATATAATAAACATCATTCGAAACAGGTGTTTGCGGTGCATTTACGTCAACCTTCGATCCATCCTCAAGTTCAACTTCCGTAAGCTTCGTCCCGCCGGCCCAGGTCCATTCCGCCCCTCCTTCATAAATAGCCGTATTCGGGCATTCCGGTTCACATGCACCACAGTTTATGCACTCATCGGTTATCATTATGGCCATATTCTTTCTTTTTAGTATGAAATAACTAAGCAAAACTATAATTCATAACTTTGACTTCAAAAATTTGTTTTTATTTATGAGTAAATATGCCCGGATCGAGCCTTTTGCCGGACTCCATTCCCGTCTCTCCGCATTTATAAATGACCCGGATGACATTATTCTTGCCGATGCAGCCAGGGAAAATCCCTGGTTTGTAAGGGAATTTGCCATTACCGCGATCAAGGGCATACTGAATTTCATCGATCCTTCGAACCTGGAAACCTGGCTTTCGGGGTATAACTTTCATGGAAAGCAAGATAATAACATTGGCATCATAATGGCAGGTAATATCCCGCTCGCAGGCTTTCATGATCTCCTTTGCGTATTGGTAAGCGGAAATAAGGCTGTTCTAAAGACAAGCCACCAGGATCGGGTCTTAACAGACTTTGTAATTAATTGTCTTTTAGACTCTGATCCCGCCTTCAGGGAAAGAATTTCAGAAACAGAAGACCTTCAGCGTGTTGACGCGCTGATAGCGACAGGATCGGATAATTCGGCCCGGCAATTTAAGTACTTATTCAAGGATATCCCCCGAATAATCAGGTCGAACAGAACTTCATGCTGCATCCTGGACGGATCGGAAACTACCGGTGATTACTCTAAACTTGCTCTTGATATGTTTCTTTATTTCGGGTTAGGCTGTAGAAATGTTTCAAAGATTTACATTCCAATCGGGTATGATATCCAAAAATTAATTTCTTCAGTCGGCGGTTTCGAATGGATCATCGATAACGGGAAATATTATAATAACTATATCCATCATAGAAGCTTGTTTGAAATGAACCATGAAAAATTCATCGACGCCGGGTATTTCATTCTCCTTGAAACGGCAAAAACCGGTTCGCCTGTTAGCGTTTTTTATTACCAGAATTATGAAAGTGCGGAAGATCTTAAGGAAATCATTTCCCGTTCCGGGGACATGATTCAATGTATTGTTTCAGGGGAAAAATTCAGGCAGCTTGGTGTGGACTTCGGAATGGCCCAGTTCCCTATGCCCTGGGAATACGCTGATGATGTCGATACGCTGAAATTCCTCCTTAGCCTTTAAAATTATTTTTCGGCCCCCCTCTGTATATCCCGACCCAGCCTTTAAACTTGCCTTTACCGGGAATGATTAAACTGTAAATGAGGAAAGGTTACGCACATTCTCCCTGTGCCAGGAATCGTAATAATATACCCCATCCTCAATTTCATGTAGCCGGTTAAAAAGCGAATTTATCTTTAAAATTGATCAATTCAGTTTTAAAGTCCACCGGATTTTCAATGCCGATATATTTCTTCAGTGAAGTTTCCGCCGATACTTTGAGGTCACGCAAGGCCAGGTGCTGATTGATAAAAATAAATTCAAGTTCAGGGTAAATTTCTTTCAGGGTGTAAACGATATCAATTACCGACAGATTACGCTCAACCAGGTTGTAAATTCCTGACGGGACAGGAGTAAGAATTATCCTTTTCAACACATCCGTGAGCAGGTCGATATTGATAAAGGATCGCGATTGATTCCCGTT
>DATDPY010000056.1:0-4083 GCA_035292565.1 Cyclobacteriaceae bacterium
CTTATATGAAAATCAGGATGTTAACATTTGTAATCGCACTATTTGCGATCAGTCTGGCAAATGCCCAATCGATCTGGACTTTCGATAAAGCCCATACCGAGATCAGGTTCAGTGCAATTCACCTGGTGGTTTCCGAAGTTACCGGGAGATTTAAGTCCTTTGACGGCAAAGTAACCAGCGCCTCGGAGGACTTCAGCGGGAGTGATATTGAATTCACGGCCGATATCGCATCGATCGATACGGAAAACGAAAGACGCGATAATCACCTTAAATCTGATGATTTCTTCAATGCGGAAAAATACCCCCGGTTGAATTTTAAAGGGAAGCTGGTGAAAATAAATGAAAAGTATCAGCTAACAGGCAATCTTACGATCAGGGATGTAACCAAGCCAGTGACCCTGGATGTTGTTTATAATGGAACGGTCAAAGATCCTTTTTCAGGGACACCCAAGGCAGGGTTCAATATTAACGGGAAGATCAACCGATTCGATTACGGGTTAAAATGGAATGCTCTCATGGAAACCGGCGGCGCAGTTGCCGGGCCCGAAATCGACATTGAATGCAGCGTTGAGTTGCAAAAACAGGGATAATTCTGGATATTGTGGGGCCTTGCAAAGGCCCTTTTTAATTTCCGGAATATGACCATTGAAGACGCCATCAGTCAAAAAAACTTCAGAAATGAATACCAAAAGGTTTCCCTGAACCTTGTTTATACAGCTAATTTCCTGTCAGACCTTCAGCGGAAATTTTTCTCCGGGTATAATATCACCGTTACACAATATAATGTTCTCAGGATACTGAAAGGCCAGGGCGCCGAAGCATTGACCACCGCTGAAATCAGATGCAGGATGCTGGATAAAAGTTCGGATGCCAGCCGGATCGTCGACAGGCTTGCCGCGCGCGGCCTGGTAAGAAAAAAAATCTGTCCGGGTGATAAGCGCCTGGTAGATGTATCGATATCCGAGAAGGGGACTCGCCTGCTCGAGGAAATTGAAAAAAACATCGCTGAATTGGATGAACTCATGTCGAAGATATCGGTACCCGAAGCGATGGAGCTGAACCGCCTGCTCGACAAGGTCAGGAACTGACGGTCTGACCCCGATACTCGGCTGCGTCGATCAAATCCTTGCCTGGTAGGTATATAGCTGGTAATACCTTCCCTGCAATTTTACCAGCTCCTCATGGTTCCCTCTTTCAACAATCGCCCCTTTCTCAACTACCAGGATCTGGTCTGCCCTCCTGATGGTGCTGAGCCGGTGAGCGATGATCAGGGTAGTGCGGCCTTTCATCAGGTTAACAAGGCTGTCCTGAATATAAGATTCACTCTCCGCATCAAGGTTTGAAGTTGCCTCATCGAGGATCAATATCCGGGGGTCGGCGAGGACAGCCCTGGCAATGGCAACCCTCTGTCGCTGGCCACCCGATAATTTTATGCCCCTCTCACCGATCAAAGTATCCAGACCTTTTTCGAGCCTGTCACTGAATTCCTTCACATGAGCCGCTATTACAGCATAGTTTAGCCGGTTTTCATCCGCTTCGGGACGGGGGAAAAGGATATTTTGTCGTATCGTGCCTTCGAACAGGAAGTCATCCTGGAGTACAACTCCAAGCTGGCCCCGGTAACTGGGAAGCGTCACCGACGCCAGGTCCTGTCCATCAATGGTGATGGTACCGCCCTGGGGTTTCAGGAAAGTAGCGGCCAGTCCTGCGATTGTGGTCTTTCCCGATCCGGAGCTTCCAACCAGGGCCGTAACCGTGCCGGGTCGTGATATGAAACTTACATTATTCAGTACCTCCTTCCCTTCTTCATAGGCAAAACTTACGTTCCTAAATTCGATCTCTCCGCGAACCGGCCCGATATCGGTTTTTCGCAGGGGGTCATCAATTTCCCTTTCATTCATCATAATCTCCTCGGTCCTGTCGAGACCGGCAAAAGCCTCAGTGATCTGGGTTCCGATATTGCTCATTTGTACAATCGGGGCAATCATGAATCCCAGGTAGAGTATAAACGCGAAGAAATCCCCGACCGTTATTGTGGATTCCATGATCATCCGGCCTCCGATAGCCATGATACCGACTGTGGCCAGCCCAAGGATCAGTGTTGCAAGGCTGGTAACCAGGCTGGTAGTTGTCAGGCTTTTTTTAACATTCATAAAAAGGCGGTCGACCCCGTCCCCGAAAGATTTTATCTCCTGCTTTTCGGCATTGAACCCCTTGATTACCCTGACTCCATTGAGGGTTTCCGTAAGTCTTCCGGTGACTTCGGCATTTATCTTTCCCCTGTCCCTGAATATCGGCCTGATATACTCGAATGCCTTCAGGGATATCAGCCCGAAAATAGCCAGGGGAATCATTACATATAGAGTCAAAAGCGGGCTGATCCTGATCAGCAAAACCAGCGAGATGATGGCTGTAAGGACCCCGCCGAATAACTGGACAAGACCGGTACCAACAAGGTTCCTAACCCCTTCCACATCGGTCATGATCCGTGATACAAGTTCACCGGATTTTGTATTATCGAAAAAACGCGTGGGGAGGAGGAGAATATGCTGTTGAACCTCCGACCTGAGGTTTGAGATCAACCGCTGGGCTTCCACACTCAGCAATTGAGTGAGGTAATAGGAAGTAATGGCCTGCACTACTATCGCAGATGCAATCCCGATCAGCAGAAGCCTGATAAACCGGGTATCGCTCATGGTCGCCACAACCTCATCGATCAGGAATTTGCTTGCCCCGGGGAGTACGAGACCGGAGACCCTGTTTATGATGATGAGAACCAGGCCAATCATTAATAACCGGCGCCTTGGCCAGATGATCGTTTTAAAGACTTTTCTGAAAGTTGTTTTCTTTACGGGCATTATTTTTTCGGTTCGGATTGCATTCAGTATAGCCTGCAAATTTGGGTATATGGTACCAGGCCGCCAAATATTCTGTTAAATAAGCTTGCAGGGTCCCATGTTTTTATCGCACCACAGATCGGATTTTCACTTACCCTTCTAAAGACGTTTATCCGGATAAAATACTTTAATCATTCCCGACAACCTCCATCACATCTCATTCCTGGCGTCGGATGATTGAGCTTTAACCTGTACCTTTGCGGCTGGAAACAGAAACATTTCAGATATCATCATGGCCAATGGGGCATCCGTCAGGGACATTCTGGCTAAAGGATTAGCCTGTTATCATTGTGGGGATGAGTGCCGGAAGGACCATATCCAATTCGATGGAAAGGATTTCTGCTGCAACGGATGCAAGACGGTTTATGAAATCCTCGGCCAGAATGGATTGTACACCTATTATGATCTTGAAAAAAATCCCGGCGTAGCGGTCAATGAAAAAATTTCCGCCGAACGATTCAGCTTCCTGGAGAATGAAGAGATTCAAAAAAACCTGCTGTTATTCCGGGATGACCATATTTCAAAAGTTTCATTTCATATACCATCCATTCATTGTTCTTCATGTATATGGCTGCTCGAGAACCTTTCCCGGCTTGGCCCGGGAATCATATCCTCACGTGTAAATTTTAACCGGAAAGAGGTCCAGATAGTTTTTCATCACACGGAAATATCGCTCAGGGAAACAGCCGTGCTGCTGTCTTCAATCGGCTATGAACCGTATATCAGTCTTGAGCAGGGCAGCAGGGATCGGTATTCAGCCGTGAACCGGGATCTCCTGGTAAAGATCGGAATTGCCGGATTCAGCTTCGGGAATACGATGCTGTTAAGCTTCCCGGAGTATTTCGGCTTTGAAGGCATCCAGGATATTTTCCTGCAGCGGACAATTACCTGGCTAAGTGCCATTCTGAGCGTCCCTGTGATTTTTTACTGCGCCCTGGATTATTTTAAATCTGCATTGGCAGGTATCCGGCAGCGATTTATCAATATTGATATTCCGGTATCATTAGGTATCATTTCCCTGTTCGCCGTAAGTTTTTACCAGGTTATATCCGGGTCCGGGCCCGGGTACTTTGATTCCCTCTCCGGACTGGTCTTTTTCCTCCTGATTGGAAAGTGGGTCCAGAATTTAACCTATGAAGGATTATCCTTCGATAGGGACTACCGGTCATATTTCCCGATGGCAGCC
>DATDPY010000057.1:0-2978 GCA_035292565.1 Cyclobacteriaceae bacterium
AGATCCGTGTGAGGCAGATAAATAGGATCTTACTGACAATGGGGGACCCCGCCAGCCTGCCAACGCGCAGGCCTAACCAGGGCAGGCAGGGATCGCGCACATGCCGTTCCGCACGACCCGTCCGGGGATAATGCTCCTATATTAATTTTCTGATTCTAAAATAATTTTGCTATAAAAATAATTCCCAAATTTCATTGCTCCGCATGAGTTAATCATTCAAATTTATTGGATCATAATTCTTGGGATATCGGAACTCGCTAAAAATTATCTCATCTTGACAGGAGGTTTTTTAAAATATACACTGAGATTTCTCAAAGCCCTCTATGAACATACCGAGGGTTTCATGATCCTGGTGTTATGCACACTGCTTGTCGCCGACGTTTTGCTGGGAATTCTTTCCCGGTATATCCGTTTCGAAGTGGTATTTGCCAATGAACTTGGAAAATACCTTTTCATCTGGCTCTGCGCCATCGGTATTTCTGCAGCGGCTAAGGATAACCAGCATGTCCGTATTAATTTCATCGTCGAACGCTTCCCTTCATACAGGAAAATCACCTGGATCGTGAGTCAACTCCTCTTCCTCGTATTTACACTATCTTTTTTCTTCCTGGGACTGAAGCTCACACTGATGCATTTGAAAATGGGAAAATCAGCCATGGGATTCGATTTCCCAATTTACATTTTCACCGCCGCCGTCCCGATAGGATTCGGTCTTACTTCCATCAGGCTGATCAGGGACATTGTACACCATATCCGTACGCCAAAGGAGGCTGGGAAAGGGCAGGGCATCCTGCGCGTAGAAGAAGCAGCAGGGGCGGCAAGTGATAACAAAATACAATGAACTGTTTAACAGCATAATTAAATGTCGGCCGCTTACCTGACCATAATCCTGTTTTTCGTCTTTATGATGCTTGGAGTGCCGGTTTCCGTAAGCATGGTCCTAGGGCTCATTTTCTCCCTGCTTGTTTTTGATGTGTACCCGTTGGCATCCATTATTACCCTGTTCTACAGTTCACTCGACAGTTACCTTCTCGTCGCAATACCTCTGTTCATGCTGGCGGGGATATCCATGTCGTATGGCGGGATCGCCAGGCGGTTATTTGATTTTTCAGAGTCCATCCTGAGCTTTCTCCCAGGCTCGCTGGGTGCCGTGATCATCATGGCCAATATGATCTTCGGGGGGATCAGCGGCTCGTCGGTCGCAGCCGTAGCGGGACTCGGCTCTGTAGCGCTTAAGGAAATGGTAACCAGGAAATACCCGTTGAAGTATTCCATAGCCATAATTGTAGCATCCTCAACCATGGCCGTGATTATACCACCGAGTATCCTGATGATCATTTACGCATCTATAGCGGATACATCAGCCGGGGAAATGCTTGCGGCGGGTCTGATTCCCGGGATCATCATCAGTCTTTTGCTGATGGTGGTCAATACTTTTTATGCTTTTAAATACAAATGGTACGAAACAAAGAAAATATCCATTAAAAATATTTCCCGCACGGGTGTTTTAGGATTGCCGGCTCTCCTGGCCCCTGTGATCATCCTGGGAGGTATTTTCCTCGGAACTTTCACGCCAACGGAAGCCTCGGCCATTGCATTTATCTATTGTCTTGGCGTCGGATTTTTCATCTACAGGGAACTGAACGCGAAGGGTCTTTATTCTTTGTTCTATGAAGGAGGACGAATCACCGGCATCGTTGCCCTCGAGCTCGGGTCCGGTCTATTATTTTCAAATATCATCACTATCGAAGGAATTCCGGAGACCCTCTCGGCATCGATCTCGGGGATTACTACAAGTCCATGGATCATCATGCTGATGCTCAACCTGGTCCTGCTTATTGCAGGCATGTTTCTGAATCCGGGATTCGCGATCATTGTGTTTACGCCCCTGCTTCTTCCGCTTGCCCAAAGCGCCGGGTATGATGCAGTGCATTTCGGGGTCATCATGGTGATCAACCTGGCATTGGGATTGATCACCCCGCCTGTGGGGGGATGCCTTTATATCGGGTCGGTAGTATCCGGACTTAAGATCGAGCAGATGGTCAAAGACCTGCTGCCGTTTTATCTTGTCCTTGCGATAGCTTTGATTCTGGTTATACTTTTCCCGCAGATAAGTCTAGGGTTTGTTGAAATGATTTATAAATAAAATGAATTGTCTTTTGATTTGCATATCGATAGCCGCAAATCGCGATTACCGATTTGAAGTTTGATGACAGAAGTCAGAAGTCTGTGTAATCGTTGAAAGGAATAATACTCATCGATGAACGAAACGATCATACCTCTGACTTCTTACATCAAACTTGAATCTCTAAGCTTTAAAAATCCGTATCTGCCGTTTTCAGATTCAGTTTCTTAATCCAGATATTTCGATAAAAAACGTCGTGGCCTTCCGCCTGGATCTTGATCCCCTCGGGGGTGTCGGTAATTCCTTTGCCCCCGTCGTTACCGCCGTCGACGCCGGAATTCGGGCCACCCCAGACCTGGTTGATAGTCTGGTTTTTATGGACTTTTTTCCCGTTGAAATACATGGTGACTATTGCCTTCTCCGAGCGCTTTCCGCCTGCGAAGCGTGCGGCCCGGAATACAATATCGTAGGCATTCCATTTTCCCACTCCATTGTAGGCATAGTAGGGTGAAGGAGTTTCATTGATAACTGCCCCGAGTCCATGTCTCGTGGTGTCCCCGTCAAGTACCTGGATCTCATACCGGTTCTGAAGATAGACGCCGCTGTTCCCTCCAGGCTTCGGGATCAGGAATTCCACATGAAGGCGGAAATCGCGGAATCTTTTTTTGGTCACAATATCCGCTGAGCCGTATTTTCCTCCCGCAGCGGCAGGATCGTTACAGTTGAGAACTTTACCGCCATCGACAGGGTCATCGACGATTTGCCATTTGATCGGCAATGCAGCCGCAAACCTCGGCCCTTCCCAATATGTCCAATTATTGTCAAGCATTTCCCTGGTCCCATCGAAAAACAC
>DATDPY010000058.1:0-4806 GCA_035292565.1 Cyclobacteriaceae bacterium
TCTTTGGAGGCCCCCCGACCTACAACTGGCCCTGAACTGGCAGAAAAAACAGATTCCGACGAGGGCCTGGGCGCAGCGATATAATCCATTCTTCGAAAGGGCAATGCTATTCCTTGAAACCAGCAAAACTGCTTATGAAAATGAGCAAAAAAGCAAGGAATTGCTCCAGAAAAATATGCTGAAACGGGCGAGGAACGTGGCCATCGTCCTGGGTGTTGCAGCGGTCATTGCTATCGTATTTTTCATTTTCGCATTATACCAGAAGATCGAGGCGGATGATAAGGCCCAGCTTGCGGCTGAAAGGGCATTGCAGATCGGAAGGGAGAAGGAGTTCACGGAAATGCAGGCGCTGGAGGCCGGCCGTCAGAAAGTAGTTGCTGATAAGCAAACAGTCAGGGCTGTCAGCGCCCAGCAGGAAGCACTGGTCCAGCGGAGAGAGGCGGAATACCAAAGAGGCATTGCCGAACGTCAGTTACTTTACGCCGAGGAACAGCAAAGAATTGCCGAACAGCAAAGGGAGATTGCCAATACAGCCAGGGATGAGGCGGATGATGCACGGCTGGTAGCTGAATCGAGCGAACGGGAAAAGAATAAACTTTTATATCTGTCGACCGCCCAGAATATGGCCATAAAGTCATTGCAGGTCAGCGATCATTCACTCCAGGGCTTAATGGCACAGCAGGCATTCATGTTCAATGTAAAATATGAAGGAAACCCTTATGACCGGTATATATATGAAGGGCTTTATTTTGCCCTGAAATCCCTGACAAGCGATTCCCTTTACCGGATGAGCGGCCATACCGGGGTTGTCAGGGACCTGGCTATAACATCAACAGGCAAAAAACTTTATTCAGCGGCAACAGATGGTAAGATTATCGACTGGGACCTCAATTATCCGGAATATTCGCCGCACGATATCATGACGAGTACAAAAGACAGGGGAAGGGTGATCAAAATTACATCGGATGACCGGTGGATCATCGTGGGTACAGATGCTTCTGGTATTTACTGTCTCGACACCAGGAATGGTTCCAAAAAACCTGTTGCCATCAGAGGTCATGAAGGCAGCATTGTAGACATTGCGATCCTGCCAGGCGACAGGTATTTCATATCGCTGAGCAGTGATAATACCCTTAGGTTAAATGACCTGGTCAATAGCCAGGGACAATTGCTGAAGAGTTTAAACGAGCCGTATGTAAAAATGGCATTCAGCCCGGATGGCAAATATCTTGCCCTGGTATCCGAAAATGGCAAGCTGATACTGCTCGATACCAAGGATGTTGATAAGGAATATATGATTTTCCCTGAAGGCGGTCCGGTAAACCGTTCAATAGCTTTCAGCCCGAAAGGGGATAAATTGGCCGCGGGGAATACGATGGGGATTGTGAACCTGATCGATCTTTCCGGGGGTCTCAATAACCCATCCGTCACACCGCTGAGCGGGCATACGGCCAATCGTTATATCAATGATGTTGCTTTCAGCGCCGATGGGAATTTCCTGGCATCGGGTGGATTCGACGGAACCATACTTCTTTGGAATATGAGTAACCTCGATAACCTCCCGGTAATTCTCAGAGACAACAATTCCCAGGTCTGGAGCCTTTCATTTTCAGCCGACAGTTATTATCTATACGCTGGATGTGAAGATGGATCGATCAAGGTATGGCCTACACGCCCGGAATTTATGTCCGACCAGATTTGCGGCAAACTCAGCAGAAATATGACCCGTGCAGAGTGGCTCAGGTATGTGGATATAGAACAGAATATTCCCTACGAACAGACATGTTTAACCGGTAATCGCTGATTAATTCAATAGGCTATGATGGGAATGAAGTCCTTTTTTTTAAAATCGGTTTCACTGATTGTTCCGGCAATTATTTTTTTTCATGCAAAATCCTTTGCACAACAGAGTTGTTCACAAAATCTGGAAACCGCAAGAAATCAGTTTGATCAGGGGAACTACTATGAGATCAGGAACACCTTACAGGGATGTTTAAACAGTGGATTTACAAGGGTTGAAAGGATAGAAGCCCTTGAATTACTGGCGCTTACGGAGATGTATCTGGATCATTCGGATCTGGCGGATTCATCCTACCTGGCCCTGCTGAAAATCGATCCCGAACATACGGTGGATGAGACTGCCGATCCCCCTGACCTGGTTTTCCTTCATCGGAGTTTTAAAACGAAACCATTGTTTATCTGGAATATCAATGCGGGGTTCAACCAGGTTTATCCAAGAATCATTTATCAATATAGCATATTCCCCAGGTATGTCGGCGGTGATGACTCCCTAACCCAGGCCCTGAATGTTGATGAAGATTTTCAGACCAGGACGGGTTATACTATTGGCGGAGGTATTGAATTCATATTATTAAAAAACCTGTATGCAGGAGTCGATGGCCAACTCGTATTCGGCACGTTTAATGCAAAGTATAGGAGCGGTGGGCTCGACACGAACGGCGATAATCCAAATCAAATCACGTCTGTAACTATACCGGTTTATGCCCGGTACCAGTTTGGCCGGAATCGTCTCAAACCGTTTTTAACGGCCGGTGGTATCATGAACCTTCTATTCAACTCGGAATTGAATTCTCCAGTCAGAAAAAATCAGATTTTTTCTGATATCAACTCGGGCGATCTTAACCTGACGTCTTTGTTTGAAAGGATCAATTATTCGATAATGGCGGGAGTTGGGCTGGTTTATAAAACCGCCGGGATTTCATCGCTTGGTGTGGATTTTTCGTACCGGTTAGGATTCAAAAATTATACGATCGAGAACAGGAGGTTTTCCCTTGAGGGAAATCAAAGGTCGCTGATTAACCTGGGTTATATTCCTCCGGCTTTCAGGCTCGACCAGTTTATGCTTACCCTGAAATATCTGAGACCGTTGTACAATCCAAAGAAAATCCTGCCGAAATAGGATGTGCTGCAGATACTCTACATATTTTTTATTTTTCTTCCTGCTGGCTGCGGCAGCTTGCGATTCAACAGACAATATTGAACCCAGATATGACCGGTCATTCATCAAATTATATGGCGGGGTATACCAGGACGAGGCGGCGGATTTCATTGCTTTCGATTCGGGCGGTTTTGCGATCCTTGGCTCCACAAGGCCCACCATTGAAATAAACACAAAGGACATCATTTTATTCATTACCGATTCCCGCGGCGATATTTTCGTTCAAAAGACCTATGGCGATACCGCTGTCGATGAAGAGGCGGTAAAGATCATACAGATTCCGGGCTATCTGTTTTTATTCGGATACAGGCCAAGCAGGAATGAATCCTGCGTATATAAAATTAATTTCAACGGGGATACAATTCAAACCAAGGCTTATCCCGGGTATAAATTATCGGACATGGTTTTATCTTTTGATGAGTTAATCATTGGCGTCACTGGGCGATTTGGACTGCCAGGTAATGCCCTGATGGTGAAAAATTATATTGATATTAATTCACTTGAGATGTCCGGGATACCGATCGAGCCCGGAGAGGGGTACAAGATAATGAGATATAATAGCGATTCTGCATTTTACAGGATCCTGAGATCCAAGCCTATCAGTTTACAAAAGATTGAGTTTGATGTTATCTCCCTTACAGCAACCGATAAAAGTCATTACCTGACCAACCCGCCTTTTGGCATAACCGATTCAGGAATAGAACCCATCGATATGTGGGGCGAACCCAATTCTTTCAACTGGTATTATGCTGGATATAGCAACCCCCAGGATGCTGGTGATACAATCCCGGAAGGACCGATTTTAATAAGCCTGAATGATTTTTATAACGAAGTCAAGAAAATATATGAAGGAAGGGCAACTAAAACAGTTGTACTTAATGACCCCGATTACAGCCACATCCGTCCCGCCAATCTCATTAAATCACCCTTAGGAGGCCTCCTGCTCCTTGGTACGGAAATTACCGAAGATGGCGAAAGCGATGGGATCAGGTTATTGAAATTAACAGTCGATTTTACCGTAGAAAAAAGTAAATCATTCGGTACGGGAGATGTTGGCGACCAGGCTGTAAAAGTGGAAATTCTGCCCGATGGAAGCGTAGTTTTTCTTGCTACGGTAAATTACCAGCTGGAGGTGGAACACACAAAAATCGCCTTATTCAAGCTCACACCTGACCTTGAGCTCGATTATTAGCCGAATTGGGCTATTTTTGCAATAAATGCATAAAATTTTGTACTATTGATAGAATTTTTATTACTTTGCAAGGGTTACATTTTCGTTATTTTAAAGATATACCCTTAGTTATATAAGGAATAAAAAGAACTGTTGAGGGAGCATTATTTTCAGGGATTATGAGGAGTTCATGTGCAATTTTCATATCGATGGGATCATATTGCGGTATTTATGTTCTGATTACACCTATCTTTTCGAATTTCACATACAATTTAAATCAACTCTATCCTGGGTTAAAAGCTGTAATTCGGATCTTCGATCTCTGCCGGAAAGTTATTAGATGTCATTATAGTTGAGAATTCAGAATTCATATAAAAATATTTGCGATTTAAAGAGCTAATCATCGTCTGGTTTTTCCAATATCCGGATCTGAAACTAAGGAACAGAGAACGATATTTTGGTGATAGATTCATTGCCAAAACTCGTTTTTTTTCCCTCTCGGTCCTTTTATTTGTTTTTACTTTTGCCTCTTTATCATTAAATGCAGCCACCCGTTACTCGGTTGCTAGCGGTAACTGGAACAGCACAGCCACATGGTCTGCCACGTCCGGCGGCGCCCCCGGGGCTTCGGTACCTGCGGCCGGAGACGATGTATTTATCGAAGGCGGATTTACCG
>DATDPY010000059.1:0-13635 GCA_035292565.1 Cyclobacteriaceae bacterium
ACTTATGTATGGCTCAAAGGTGAATTACAGGACGATTCTGAATTGGCTCTTTATGAAGAATTGACTTCCCCGAAAGGAATATTTATGCCTATTAATTAACTTAATAGTTAATTTCCAGGCATACATGAACAAGGACAATCCGTTTATTTCTTCAAACCGTTTCGATATATACGACAGCAAGTCGCGTTTCAAGTGGCTATCAATTTTCCTGGCGGTTTTCATCGGATTTGCTTCCATCTTTTACACGAATATTCTAGTGTCCCAGTTAAAGGAGCGCGAACAGCGATTGATCCAGCTTTATGCCAGGACCCTTGAATATACCATCAATGAATCCGGCGAATCGAATCTGGGATTTATTTTCCAGGAAATAATCGTAAACAATAATTCCATTCCGGTGATCGTGACCGATGCGGAAGGGACGCCGTTGACCTACCGTAACATAGATTTCCGGAATATCCGAAGTGAAAACACAAGGAATCTATTTTTAAAAACTGAAGTTGAGGCCATGAAAGCGTTGCATGAACCACTCATGATCAGATTCCTTGATGATAACGGGGTTGTAACCGACCGTCAATTCGTTTATTACAAAAACTCAAAACTCCTCGACCGCCTGCGATATTATCCTTACATCCAGCTCAGCATCATTGGGATATTCGGCATACTGGCTTACCTGACATTTAATTACTCCAAAACCGCTGAGCAAAACCGGATCTGGGTTGGACTTGCGAAGGAAACGGCTCATCAGCTCGGAACCCCTATTTCTTCGCTGATAGCATGGCTTGAATATTTCAGGACAGACGACGGATTCAGTGACAAATCCTCGATACCTGAACTGGAAAAAGATATACACAGGCTCGAGATGATAACTTCAAGGTTTTCGAGCATAGGTTCGGTCCCCATGCTGAGCTATGAAAATATAACAGAAGCCATAAAAGGGACGATTGAATACCTGCAAAAGAGGGTTTCCAACAAGGTTAAATTCGAGATTCAGGCGCTGCCCATCGATATCCGGGCAAAGATCAACAGGCCGTTATTCGATTGGGTTATCGAGAATCTATGCAAAAATGCCATCGATGCAATGAGCGGGGCAGGTAATATCTATATTAATATCAGGCGATCGACGGATGGAAATGTGATCATTGATGTAACCGATACGGGCAAGGGAATTGCAAATTCAAAGTTTAAACAGGTTTTTCAACCGGGCTATACGACAAAAACAAGGGGATGGGGGCTTGGTCTAGCCCTTGTAAAAAGGATCGTTGAAGTTTACCACCGGGGCAAGATCTTTGTCAAATCCTCGGAACCCGGACGTGGGACTACTTTCCGAATCATTTTGAAGGTATAATAAGCTTTTGGCAAAATTTATATATATATTAAGTCAATTTATGAGAAATTTATTTTAAACAGTAGATTTGACTTACATTTTTTACTTTTTTAATTATAGTAAGATATGCCAAATATCGGAAGAATAGCTCAGGTGATCGGACCCGTTGTGGATGTAAGTTTCGATCAGGAAAATTCGGTGCTTCCCAATATTTATGATGCCATAGAAGTCACCAAAGCGAATGGTGAAAAGGTGATCCTCGAATGTCAGCAGCATCTTGGGGAGGACAGGGTTCGAACGGTATCCATGGATGCAACCGAAGGGCTTGTAAGGGGAATGGAAGCTGTACATTTGGGAACAACGATTACGATGCCAACCGGTGAGGAAATCAAAGGCAGGCTTTTCAACGTAGTTGGCCAGGCAATAGATGGGATGCCTGAAGTAAAACCGAAAGTCAGGCTGCCAATCCACCGGCCTTCTCCCAAATTTGAGGACCTTTCTACCAGTACCGAAATTTTGTACACAGGAATCAAGGTTATTGATTTACTTGAGCCTTATCCCAAAGGAGGCAAGATTGGGTTGTTTGGTGGCGCGGGCGTTGGCAAGACTGTAATTATCATGGAACTGATCAATAATATCGCCAAGGCATATTCCGGGATGTCGGTATTCGCTGGGGTTGGCGAACGGACCCGTGAGGGAAATGATTTATTGAGGGAAATGATCGAATCGGGAGTTATCAAATACGGGGATGCTTTTCTCAAAGATATGGAAAAAGGGGGCTGGGACCTGTCGCTGGTTGATCCGGCAGAACTTGGAAAGTCCCAGGCAACCCTGGTGTTTGGCCAGATGAATGAACCGCCGGGAGCCCGTGCAAGAGTTGCCCTGTCAGGATTGACCGTTGCAGAATATTTCCGGGACGGTGACGGGACAGGAAAGGGAAAGGATATCCTTTTATTTATCGATAATATATTCAGGTTTACCCAGGCAGGTTCTGAAGTGTCGGCCTTGCTTGGGCGAATGCCTTCCGCTGTTGGATATCAGCCCACACTGGCAACAGAAATGGGAGCCATGCAGGAACGGATCACTTCAACAAAACGAGGATCAATCACATCCGTGCAGGCTGTCTACGTCCCTGCCGATGACCTTACCGACCCGGCACCTGCTACCACGTTCACTCACCTGGATGCAACCACTGTGTTGTCGAGGAAGATATCCGAACTGGGAATTTATCCCGCAGTCGATCCGCTTGATTCCACATCCAGGATTCTGAGCGAAGAGGTACTTGGCGCGGAACACTATAATACGGCCATGCGGGTAAAGGAAATATTGCAGCGATACAAGGAATTGCAGGATATCATTGCCATCCTCGGGATGGATGAATTGTCGGATGAGGATAAACAGGTCGTTCACCGTGCAAGAAGGGTACAGAGATTCCTGTCGCAGCCATTTCATGTTGCGGAAGCTTTCACTGGATTGAAAGGCGTACTTGTCGATATCAAAGACACCATTAAAGGTTTCAATATGATCATGGATGGGGAACTTGATCATCTTCCTGAGGCCGCTTTCAATCTTGTTGGTTCAATAGAGGCTGCCATCGAAAAGGGTGAGCGCCTGATCGCCGAAGCTAAATCATGACGCACAATGGTGCTTGAAATCTATACACCCGAACAAAAATATTTTGAGGGTCAGGTTGAGTCGGTAATTTTCCCCGGGTCCGGTGGCTCATTCCAGGTGCTGAACAATCATGCCGCGCTGATATCGACACTCGACAGGGGCAAAGTAAAATATAAAGACAAAAAGGAAGAGTGGGAAGTTATCATCGACGGGGGAGTTGTTGAGGTTCTCAATAACAGGGTTGTTTTACTGGCAGATGGGATTACGGAAGTTGAAGAAGGGGCGGTGTGATTGTCGATACTAGATATTTGATATTCGATATTTGATATTTGATATTTGATCACCTGTCAAAATTCACCGCAGTTTATTGGTAAATATTTTCAAACCTCTTAAACAGTTTCCATAATCCTGTTTCCGGCAAGGGAGCTACGATTTTTACGATCTCATTTTTCACAGGGTGCAGAAATTCAACCGACCGCGCGTGCAGGTTTATCCTGTTGTTGTCCCCGATCGATTCTCCTCCATACTTGACATCGCCGGCAATGGGAATATTGATCTCAGCCAACTGTACTCTGATCTGGTGCGGCCTTCCCGTCAACGGGTGAACCTCCAGCAGGCAATAGTTGCCCGATACCTGGATCGTCTCATAATCCAGCTCAGCTCTTTGGGCATTTTCAGTTTCTCTTATATATGCCCTGACTTTGTTCAGTTCACGGTCCTTGATCAACCAATGGATGAGCTTTCCTTTTTTATCATGAGGTTTATTTTTTACAATCGCCCAGTATACTTTCGAGATTTTTTTTTTATTGAATAATTCCGAGACCCTGCTTAGGGACTTCGAGGTCTTGCAAAGGATCAATGCGCCGCTCACCGGCCGGTCAATCCGGTGCGGAAGGCCAACAAAAACATTTCCAGGTTTGGAATATTTTTTTTTCAGGTAATTCCGGGCAAGTTCGGTCAGGTCAACATCACCGGTTTTATCGCCCTGTGCGAGAACCCCGGCCGGTTTGTTAACGATAAGCAGGTGGTTGTCTTCATACAGAATATCCCCACTGTCAAGCATGGTCAGCGAGATTATCGGCAATTTAAATTAATTCCACCATGGCATTCACAGCCATCCTGATATTTTCATTCACTTCTTTAATGGAGGCTTCCATATTATAGCATGGTGCGGTAACAATTTTATTTTTATTATCTACCTGGATCTCCCTTACTGATCTCATTATGGCTCTAGCTCCTGTTTTTTCCATTCCTGCACTTATGCCTTTAATATCGTATGGAGATGGTTCAGCAGTTGTACCCGCAGTCAGTTCAGGTTTGACGGAGGTACCCTCCAGTGCTTTGGCAATTACGGTCGGACCCATGCATAATCCGCAAACGGGTTTATTATTCTTTACCATTTCGTTGATGATTCGTTTCACATCCGGCAATATATCGCCATCAGGACCCTGGAATGCCCATTTTGTGAGGTTCTTTGCGGCCCCAAATCCTCCGGGAATCACAAGGGCATCAATCTTCTTATAACTGATTTCCGTCAGGGGAGATACTTTTCCCCTGGCAATTCTTGCAGATTCCTTAAGCACATTCCTTTTCTCTTTCATTTCTTCCCCTGTAATATGATTGATAACATGATGCTGGTCAATATCCGGAGCCATGCACACAGCTTCTGCCCCAAGTTCATCGATGGCAAGCAATGTCAATGTGGCTTCGTGGATCTCCGATCCGTCGAATACGCCGCAGCCCGAAAGCAACACGCCGATTTTCATGGTTTATCTATTTGAATGAATGAATACTAAATCTACTCAATATCATGAAGAGCCGGAAATCCTTTAGGAAATCATCCTTTCATTAATAAACCTCAATTTGCTAATTTGGTGATTCAGATATCAGTAGTCTTTAAATTCTTAAATAAATGAATTACCACGGCGATCTTTCAAAAATGCGGGTAACCGGTGAAACACCGGTACGTTATTATCTTTCATTATCAAATGGGGAAGTTGATATGAACGAGTTGATAGATCACAAAATCAGGATAAAATTCACCGGCATCATCCATTGCGTCTCCTGCGGAAAGGTAACTAAAAAAGCATTCGGGCAGGGCTTCTGTTACCCATGTTTCATTAAATCGCCATTGAATTCAGAATGCATCGTAAGGCCTGAACTTTGCCAGGCTCATCTGGGAAATGGACGCGATCCGGAATGGGAGAAGGAACATCATTTCCAGCCTCATATCGTGTATCTCGCGCTCACCAGCGGCGTAAAGGTAGGTGTAACGAGGGTTGAGCAGATTCCGGGAAGATGGATTGACCAGGGGGCATGGAAGGCCATCACGATAGCAAAGACGCCATATCGCCAGCCGGCAGGTCAGATCGAAGTTTTATTGAAAGATCATTTTACAGATAAAACCTCGTGGCAGAAAATGCTTAAAAATGAATCGGCAGTTGATATCGATCTTCAGAAAGAAAAAAACAGGGCACAGGATCTGATAACCAATGAGCTGAAGGAATTTGTCAGCAGGGGTAATCAGCCGATCCATGAATTTACCTACCCTGTCAATAAATATCCGGTAAAGATTCAGTCCATGTCACCCGAAAAAAATCCCGTAATCGAATCGGTCCTGACCGGGATCCGGGGCCAATACCTTTTTTTTGACAACCAGTACGTGATCAATATCAGGAACTCCAGCGGATACGAGATTGAGTTTTCTGCCTGATCTCTAATAACTGTAAGCCAGGCCAAGCCCGAATACCTCCTTGAACTGCACTTTGTCCTCCAGTATCAGGGGATCATTTTCGTCAGCAAACCTGATATCGTAATCGTAAAGAAGCTGTGTATTCAAAGTCACGGTCAGCAGCTTTGTAACTTTCATGGCGATAAAAACTTCCCAGTTCACGTCGATCTTTTCTGGATTATTGAAATAATTTGAGAATAGGTCCAGAGTCGTTGAAAGGTTTACATTCTTGATCAGGTTGTCCTTCTTAAAGATGACTTTAACAAAGCCCCCGCCTTCACCTCTGAAGGTTTTCAGGGAATCGACACCATAGGCTCCTGCGGCAGATAAGGAATCATCATTAACGACAGTCATTTTGAGTGTGGCAGGGGAGATAAACACGGAAAAAAACTCATTGGGTTTATAATCCATACCGAGCGATGCCGTTAAATATGCCGGAGAAAAGAAATCAGAGATCCTTGTCACCTGCTCGTAAGGATTGCTGTAACCCGGCGTAAACTGAGACCGGAAATTTATTACTGCGGTATAATACCATGTTTTGCCGGCCTGGTAACCATACTTGGAAAATAATTCCATCCTGTCGTCATTCTTGATAAAATTCCGGTCGCCCTGCTTGCTGAATCCATAGCCCGCAAGGATATAGCTGTCCCATACCGATCTGTCCTTTGTGTAAACGGCAGTCAGCCTGAGAAGTCCATTAGTTGACAGCGAATTTTCGCCCCCGGCAGCCCAGTTTGTCAGGCTGACCTGGGAAAAGGAAAGCCCGATCTGCCCCCCGGTTTTCCAAAACTTTGTCGTATCTGCAGGATTGGCGGTATCCTGGGCAAAAACAAATCCTGCGTAAAATAAAAATGCCAGTGTACAAAAAGTTTGTTTCATAAAATTATATTCATACTTTAAGTGAAAAATTCTTTTTCTGCTGCCTTTATTTTTTACGAATTTATCAAGAATCTGATACGGATATGGTTGACAATCAAAAATTAAAGCTTCGCCTGTTAAATCTGAACTGTTATGCAACAGAAGAATCAGGCTATGATGATGTTTATCTTATGCTCAATGGAAAAAAGATCTGGCCCAGGAAAAAAAGGCAGCGGTCTGTTCCGATCGGTACTACGCCGTTAAATGTGGAAATTGATGATCTTGTCCCCGGTACCAAACTTGAGATCGAAATATGGGATTATGATGTGATCAGTGAAGATGACAATATGGGCTATATTCCATTTTTCATCGATAAGCCCGGCGGCCCTTATACCACAGACATGGTCGCGGATCCGGAGGAGGCCAAGACTGCCAGGTACAATATTGAATGGGAAATTGATTATAGTAACCCCGATTAAAAGGCGCAGATACCGTATTTTTAACCAATTCGCTGCCGGATATACCGATAATATCCTGTAATTTGTTGCCTGAAATCTTTCCGATAAAATCGTCAATTCTATGTCTTTAATATCTATCGATAAAGCCAGGATCGATGCCCTGTCTGTTCATTGGATTGGCAACAGGTCGCTGGGTGAACCCATCATTCTGTCGCCGAATCCGCAGCAGCTGGCTGACCGAAAAGTACATGACAAATTGGTTTATTTTTTCCTGAATAATTTCAGGGACAGGATTTTATATTGTTTCAAAGACCAGCCAGGCGGGAGCCGGATTTCGCTGTATGATATAACCGGGGAGATTTTCGAGAATCCTCTGCTGCTACACCGGAAATCAGCCGAAATTGCCAGAAGGTTATATGATGTATCCATCCATCACCGGATCAAAAACGGCGAATGCTGGGCCGTGTACTTCAGCAATATTCAATACCAGGATAACTTGGTCAATGCCGTTGGCATCTTCAAAACTGAATTGAAAGAAGAATTCCTTTCCGTGAAAAGAACAGACGATGGATTCCTCATTTCCCTTCATGAAGGGTTTAATATAAAAAAGATCGATAAAGGCGCTCTGATATTCAATACGCATGAAGAAGAAGGTTATGAGATCATGGTCATTGACAATATCAATATCGGTGACCCTGCTGAATACTGGAAGGATAAATTTCTGCAGGCAAAACCTGTTTCAAATCCGTATTTAAATACTACAACCGAATTGAAGATCCTGAAAGCCTTCCTGGAGGATAATATCCCCTCCGAGGAAAGCCTTGATCGGGTTGAACGACTGAATAATTCGGTTAATTATATGAAGGAGAATGATCAATTCAGGCTTGGGGAATTTGAGTCGAAGGTGTTCCCCGAAAAGGCCATGCGCAGTTCCTTCAATGAATACCGGAACCAGTATAAGGATAATTTCGATGTTGATATCAAAGATGAATACGATATCGAACAGGATGTTATCAAGAACCCGAAGAAATTTATCCGGAGCGTTATCAAGCTCGACAGGGATTTTCATATTTATATCCACGGCGACCGCAATAAAATTATCCGCGGGTACGACAGGGAAAAGGGGATGTATTACTACCAGATATTTTTCAGCAAGGAAGCCTGATGCTTAATCATTTCTGAAACCGGGAGAGATGGAGATTCGCAGCGTGGTATTTCTCTGTTCAATCTTATGTGACCTTCGATCGTCTGCAGTTATAAATCCAAAGTTCCAAATCACTTTCCCGGATATATCGTTTTATACACCCGCCAGCTTTCCGGATGCAAATCTGTCCTTCCCGTGAATATCCCTGATAACCCTGACCTGGATCAGCCCGCTTTCCAACATAAGTCTTTCCATTTCCTTGCCAAATGATTCATTGATCTCGAAATATATTTTCCCACCATTGATCAATAGCTCATTCCTGATGGACAGAATCCTGTTATAAAATTTCAAAGGATCTCCATCCGGCACAAACAAAGCCTCCGCGGGCTCAAAGTCAACCACATTTTTATTCATGCGCTTTTTATCTTCAATGGTTACATAAGGCGGGTTGCAGACGATAATATCGAATTTCTCACGGCTGGGTAGATCATGAAAAATGTTTCGCGGTTCAAGCTTTATCGAGGCTTCGTATCTTTGCGCGTTATCAGCTGCCACTCTCAAAATTTCCCGGCTTATATCCCATCCATATACAACAGACGCATTCAAATAGCTCCAAAGAATTATGGCTATACATCCGCTCCCTGTTCCGATATCGAGGATCTGCAAGCCTTTCGAACGATTTTCATCGATAATTAGTCCGCATAATTCCGCTGTTTCCTGGCGGGGAATAAGCACGGCAGGGTTTACCTGAAACCATCGGTCATAAAAATACGCTTCACCGAGGATATACTGGATAGGCTCATGTTTCGCCAACCGTTGCAGGATATTGTTGATGATTGAAATGTCCGTACCGGACAGATTTACCCCTGTCACAGAATCTTGAGTCCGATAATCGATATTAAACGCCTTCTCCATAATGAAGGATGTAATGGAAGAAGCTTCATTCCGGCCATACAGAGGTTCAATCCAATTGATCAGAGCAGACCTTAACTGGCCGTTTGTTAATGATCCCGTCATCCTTAATTGCCGAAGATTTACTTTTTAAGATACAATAAACAAATTAGTTTTGATAATAGCAGGCACTTAATAGACGTCTTTGAATAACCGGAATTTCATGCTCAGGGCTATTGAACTGGCCCGGAACGGCCTTGGACTTGTGAGTCCCAACCCCATGGTTGGATGTGTGATCACGAGGAACAATGTGATCATCGGCGAAGGCTGGCATGGAAAATTTGGAGGGCCTCATGCCGAAGTGAATGCAATCAATTCTGCAGAAGAAAGCAATTCCCTCCATGAAAGTGAGTTGTTCGTGACCCTCGAGCCCTGTTCGCATTTTGGTAAAACCCCTCCCTGCACCGATTTGATCATTAAAAAGAGAATCGGCAATGTTTATGTTGCAAATAACGATCCCAATCCACTCGTGGCCGGGCAGGGAATAAAGAAGCTTGTCGGGGCCGGTATAAAAGTTATTACGGGAGTTTGTGAGCTTGAATCCGAAGAAATGAACAGGAGGTATTTAACTGCAATCATGAAAAACAGGCCGTATATTATTCTCAAATGGGCGCAAACCCGGGACGGCTTCATCGCAAAGGAAGATTATGATTCCAAGTGGATCAGCAATCAATATTCGAGGCAAATTGTCCATAAGTGGCGGTCGGAAGAGGATGCCGTGCTGGCGGGATTTAATACGGTAAAATATGATAACCCAAAGCTGAACGTTCGTAATTGGGATGGCCGGAATCCTGTGAGAGTTATCATTGATTTTAAAAAGGAGCTCGACCCCGGCTTACATGTATTTGACAGATTGCAGAGAACCATTGTTTTCAACCACTCCGTCAGTGACCATTTCGAAAACCTGGAATACGTTAAGATCAGCAAAGGGGAATTTCCCGGGGAAATGTTACAATACCTGGTCAAAACGGGCATACATTCCATTTTCGTTGAAGGCGGGAAAGCTACGCTCCAGGCATTCATCGACCAAAATGTCTGGGATGAATCCAGGTTATTCATATCCGGAACAAATTATAGTCGTGGTATTAAAGCTCCGCAGTTATCAGGCCACCATTTGATAGAAGAGAAACAGATTATGACCGACCGGCTTTATATATACCGGAATAATTCGACCACCTAACCTTGGCAGAACAAATAAATATACCGTCAACAGGAAATAAGGAGGAAATTTACCAGTCGCTACTTCCTCAGGTCGAAGCTTTAATTTCCGGCGAGGAGGATCTTGTTGCCAATCTTTCGAATATAGCCGCAGCTTTGAAGTACGGCATGAAATTTTTCTGGGTTGGTTTCTACGTGGTAAAGAAAGAAGAGCTTGTATTAGGCCCTTTCCAGGGCCCGGTTGCATGTACCCGTATTGCGGAAGGCAGAGGTGTATGCGGAACTTCGATGAAAAACCGTACTTCCATCATCGTACCGGATGTCAATAAGTTCCCGGGGCACATTGCCTGCAGTTCTGAAGCAAAATCGGAAATCGTAATACCCGCCATTGTGGATGGCCGGGTAGTCCTCGTATTGGACGTCGACAGCGAAAAGCCTGATGATTTTGATCAGACTGATCTTGATTATCTGGGCAAAGTGGTATCCATTATCGAAAAAATGTATCATCTACGACCGGATAAGACCCGGATAAAATCGGTAAAGTAAATCATGGAATTGAAATTATACTCTGAATTCGGGACACTGAAAAGCGTATTTATGCTCAGGCCGGGATCAGAAATTGAAAGACTAACCCCGGATAACACCAGCATCCTCCTTTTCGAGGATGTCCCTTACCTGGAGGCTATGCAGGAAGAGCACGACGAGTATACCGCCCTGATAAAATCTGTTACTGATGCCCGGGTTTTCCAGATACGTCAATTATTGCTGGAGATCCTTTTTGAAGACAGGCTTCGGATAAAGTTGCTGGAACAGGTTATGAAAGATGTACCGGATCCCCGCATCCTGGATATGATCCTGGGACGATATTCAAGAGCGGAAACTGTTAACCTGCTTATTGCAGGTCTGACTGCTGGGGAACTTAAACGAAAGACCGGGAATTCCCTTCGCGCCGATATTCCCGCCAATCAATACCTGATCACACCCTCACCTAATTTCTATTTCATGCGTGATCCTTCCGCGGTAATCCAGGCCGGTGTGATCAGCAGTAACATGAAATATTCCGGAAGGCAGCTGGAATCGGTCATATTAAAAATGATTTTCGAAAATCATCCGGAGTTCAGCGAAAATTACAGTCAGGTCTTTCCTTCAGCCCGGCGAACGGGAAGGATTCCGACTATCGAGGGTGGGGACATCGTGGTTATTTCAGATAAAGTCCTCGCTATCGGATGTTCTGAGAGAACCGAATCGGCCGCAATCCAGGAAGTAGCCCGGAATGTACTGGGACAGGGGCCTGTTGAACGGGTATATGAAGTCAAGCTTCCCCGGCAGAGGAATTATATGCACCTGGATACCGTGTTTTCAATCATCGATGAAAACCTTATTCTCACCTATAGCGATGCGATGGAGGATATCCATGAAACAGCGGTTTACCGGCTTGAAAAAGGAGAATCAGGAAAAGGAACAATAAGGAAAGAAAATATTAATGAATCTTTGACATCCATTCTGAAAAAGGAGATCCGGTACCTGGAAATTGTTGAAACGGGATATGGTCGCCCGGAAATCGCCTTAAAGGAACAGTGGTATGACGGAGCAAATGTGCTGGCGGTTGGTCCCAGGAAGGTAATTTCGTACGACAGGAACAAACTTACCAACCGGGCAATGCGCGACCGAGGGGTTGACGTGATCGAAATCCGTTCTTCCGAATTATCGCGCGGACTCGGCGGGCCCAGGTGCATGACTCTCCCGCTTGAAAGAGCAAGGATATGAACGCAGATTCTTGAATTGTGATTTTTGATTGCGGAGGAAAAGGCTATTCTCCGGTTATATTTTTGTTCATTTCATCTAATTTCTTACCGGCGCGATCGGCGTTATCTGCGTTCAGACAGCCCAGTATATACCTTCCCGACCATTTTGTGTAAACAGGTCCGTTATATTTATCGTTGATCACAAAATCCTGCTTGTCGATTAATCCTGCATCCTGTTTTATAAACTCGAGATAACTGACCAGTGTAGCCCTGGCCTTGTCTTCGCTTGCGCAATCCATGATAAATAGTTTATAATTTGCGTCATCGCCCGAATAATCTGCCGTAAATGCCTGCGAAAGGAATTCATAACCCAGGAAACTCCTGTTTATGAATTGCTCCGTATTCTCGATTTTTCCATCCCCGGGGAAAAAATCGATCAGTCCCGGCAGTGTTGCGTCAGGATCAAGCTGCCTTGAAATCAGTTTCGCCAGTGCAATCATCGACGCCTTTTCTTCCTCCGAACCGGTTTCTGCAAACAGTTTTACATAATAACGGCCGCAAACCATATTTAAAACATTTTCGGAAGTATAGGCCTGCCCGCCGATGCTTATGAAAGTATAATCCGGAAATCTTTCCGAAGAATATATGCCGAACCCGTTGTTCGCATTGGAATGCCGGTAAACTTCGGCCTTTATTTTCATGCGCTGCTTTATATATTCGCCCACTTTAAGTCCTTCGAAATCATAGCTGTTAAATCCGTCGGCGGCCCCGTTTATATAATCAAACAGGTTGGCTGGTTCATATACAAGGATCTTTTTTGACAATTTCCAGCCTGGCAGTCCGGGAAAAATATCAGGCTCATATCCGTTTGCCCATACGTTAATTGGTGCTTTTGCCGATAAAAGCAGGATGAGGAAAATAGAAAAATTTTGAAGATGCATTTTCACGATATAAGGGTTAAACGAGAAAATCCTCAGGGATGTTCTTCAACCGGATAATATCGCTGATCTTTTCGCAAATTCTGAAATTTTTCGGGCATGTGATCCGGCAGTCTTGACAGGAACCGCAGGGATTGTCATTAATATTTAAAGATTCGATGAGATGCTTTGCTTCTTTTGTTTGATTATAACCATAGGCATACATGTATGAACGCATGATGTCGGGAACGGGGAGTCTTTTAATGCATTGCATTCGGCATTGATTACATCCGTTGCAGTACAAGCTGCCCTGTGATTTGAGGAAATCGAGCTTCTCAAAATCCTCCTTGTGCATTTCCAGGTCCTCGAGGACGGAGAGGGTTACTTCCAACTGATCGAATGTCGTAAAGCCGGGTATTATTGTGTGTACATTCTCGTCCTGAAGCACGAATTTTATTGCAGGCTTGGGATCAACAGGGATTTTTCGTTCCCTGTCGATGAAACTGCCAGCCATTGTTTTCATCCCGACGATCCCGATACCTTTACCTGCTGCATAGGCTATAGCTGCTTTTACATCGGCGTAGTGATCCTGGTGAAAATTAACTCCTGTAAGCACTACATCATATACTCCGCTTTCGGCAACTGCCCGGATAACTTCCGGCTCATTGCTGTGTGTTGAAACACCAACAAATCTCGTCTTGCCTTCTTTTTTTAATTTCTGAAGCGCCTCCAAAT
>DATDPY010000060.1:0-10060 GCA_035292565.1 Cyclobacteriaceae bacterium
GAAGCCAGGCGTTTCAAAATTGGTTCTGAAAAATACATCGCCGATTTTGGATCGATTGCCCTGCCGGAAAACCGGAACCAACCTAAATCACGGCTGATTCAAATCCCTTTTCTCCGGATCCGTTCCAGATCGGAGAAATCTGCCGAACCGGTGTTTGGCCTTACCGGTGGTCCGGGTTCCAGCAATATGTCGTGGGATTGGGGTAAAGCATGGACTTTCCTTCCCGATCATGACTTCGTTCTGGTCGGATACCGGGGAATTGACGGATCAACAGTCCTCGAATGCCCTGAAGTTGTCAAAGCCTTCAAAGGGAAGAATATCATAAGTGAAGAATCATTAAAAAAAATCGGGGCCGCCTGGAATAAGGATGCTGAAGAATTAAAATCACGGGGTATTGATTTTGATGGGTATACCATGCTGGAATGCATCGAAGATAACGAATCGGTAAGAAAAGCCCTGGGCTATGACCGGATCAATCTTTTAAGCGAAAGCTACGGCACACGTGTCGCATATCTTTATGGACTCAAACATCCCGAATTCATAAACAGATCAGCAATGATAGGTGTCAACCCCCCGGGACGTTTTGTCTGGGAGCCTGCGGTGATCGATGAACAGTTGAAATATTATTCAGCTCTATGGTCGAAGGATTCGCATTTAGATTCTGAAAGTAATAATCTTTATTCAACAATCGGCGGAGTATTGAATGCCATGCCCCGGAAATGGTTATTTTTTACTATTGATCCCGGGAAAGTTAAGGTGGTTACCTTTGCCCTTCTGTTCCATCGCAAAACCGCAGCCATGGTCTTCGATTCGTATTCAGCAGCCGCACGTGGCGATCCTTCCGGTCTGGCCCTTATGTCACTGGCGCATAATTTCGTTGTTCCCGGAATGATGACCTGGGGCGACCTGGCTTCAAAGGCGGTAAGTGCAGATTATGATCCAGCTAGAAACTATATCACAGAAATGGATCCCACTACTGAATTTCCGCTTGGATCTCCGATGAGCAAACTTTTATGGGGAACCCTGGGATATGGGAGATGGCCAATACGTATGCTCCCCGAGGAGTTACGGAAATTACAGCCTTCCGGGGTTGAGACTTTGCTTCTGAGCGGAAGCATCGACTTCTCCACCCCTTCCCAGTTTGCCGCTGAAGAATTATTGCCAAACCTGAAAAACGGGAGACAAATCATCTTATCGGAATGTGGTCATGTAAACGATGTGTGGTACGTAAACGTGGAAAATACCCGCCGCATCCTGACCAGTTTTTATAACACGGGCAAACCTGATGATTCACTCAATGCATATATACCAATGAATTTTGAGGTGACGCAGGGCTTCCCCACCATTGCCAGAATTAGCCTGGGTGCAATCATTCTCGTAGTGATTGGACTGCTTTGGGCTTTATTCCGGATTATAAAATTTTTGATCTGACCAGGGAGGCTGGTCTGACCAGGGGGATAAGGTTAACTGGAATTGACATTGATCAAAATATATTAATATATTTGCCTTACACTGCCTGATGTAATTGAGTTGAATAAGACAGTTTACCAACTTTGGATTTTTTAATTTTATGGCTCACCGAAGTAAAATTTATTTTTTATCAGGCTGCTTATTCCTGTTGTGTTCTGCGTGCCGTCCCGACATGCAATTTGATTTCCCATTAATCCTAACCGGTGAGGTAACGGATATCGATTCCGGCGGGGTAACTTTTCATGCCATGATTACGGACCTAAGCAAATCCGGTATATCGGAATATGGTTTCGCCTGGGGCCTCGAGCCTATTCCTGATATCAACTCCTCACATGTCATATATGGAAAAATTAATTCCACCGGCGAGATCAGCAGCCAGGTTGTAAGCGACCTGGCACCGGATGCAATATATAATGTGAGGGCATTTGCCAAAAATGAAGCATATATAACCTATGGACAGAAAAGATCCTTTAAAAGTCTCGGAAGCCACCCACCGGTAATCACCGGTTTTTCCCCGGCTGCGATCGCACGCGGGGATTCGGTACGAATCTTTGGAAATTATTTCAGCACCTCGAATGATAACAACTTCGTCAAGCTCGCCGGGAAAAGATGTGAAGTTATCAGGTCTGAAATCAATTCGATCACAGTTAATGCGCCTTCAAATGTTTCCGGAAAACTTAAAATATATGTGGATGTGGCTGGCAGGACGGCTATTTCAGAGAATTTCCTTGACATATACGGCCCTTTTATTAATTACTTCTTTCCAAATCGGGCCAGGGGTGGCGACCAAATCGAGATAACCGGTGGCAATTTTTCTGACCAGGGGACCGTTAAAGCCTGGATCGGGCATATTGAAGCCGAAGCAATTTTCGTGTCTCCGGCAAAGATACGTGTGATTATACCCCCGGTGATTGCCCATGATACCACAACGCTCAGGATTATGACCAGCGATATCATAACCGAAGCGCCATATGAAATTGCAATCTACTCGCCCTGGAGCTGGATTGCCAAAATTCAAATCGCGCCAATATATGCAGCGGTCGGCTTTTCACTCGGTAATAAATTGTATTTCGGATTCGGGAATGGAGATGTTGGAGATAATTTCAATGAAATGTTTGAATTTGAACCATCTTCCAGCAGTCGTAGAACAATCACCGACTTTCCGGGAAAATACAGGACAAGTGCCTCGTCATTCGTGATCGGGAATAATGCCTACATCTGCCAAGGCTGGAATTATCGGTATGGAGTTGCAATTGACACCTGGTCGCTTTCTATCGAAGGCACCTGGACTCAAAAAGCAAATTTCCCTATCAATGTAACCCGGGGTTCTGGATTTGCAATCGATGGAAACGGTTATGTATACAGTAATTCATCAATGTACAAGTATTCTCCAGACCAGAATTCCTGGTCAAGAATTGAATCTGCGCCTGCTTTTGGTTATTATGATGTGGCTTTCGGTTGCTCATACCAGGGTAAGGGCTATCTGGTTGTCTATGACTATGTTGCCGCTTATTCGAAGTACGGGATCTGGGAGTATGAACCAGGCAACGACAACTGGCGATCCCTGGCTTTAAGCCCCGACTCTGCGAGAACCTACCCTGTCGCCTTTATTATCGACGATAAAATTCACGTCGGCATGGGTTGGTACGTGCAAAATAATACTCTTACAAGGAGCCAAAAGGAATTTTATGAGTATTCGATCTCCACAAATCAATGGAGGAGAATAACCGATTTCCCGACATCTGAAAACACAAATCCTGTTGCGATGAATATCGGACGAAAAGGATATGTGGTTGCAACATTTTCCCCGTTAACCGGCACAATTTGGGAATTTAACCCCGATTAAACTGAGATGAAGACCATTTTATCATTTGCAAGTTTATTTTTCATATTTCCAACTCCTTCATTTTCCCAGTTAATTGACAATAAAGTTAATATTTCAATTGGTTTGAGTTCCGCCGATTTATATGGAAAGGAGGTTATTGTTAAAGATAAATTTATCTACCCGGCTCTTTTTCCCAATTACACGAAGGCTGGCGGATTCAGCATTAAGAGTATTTACAAATTGGGGCCGCTGTTTAGCCTGGGAGGTATTGTTGACAATCGAATCATAAGAAATTGGCAATCGTCTCAATATGACGACTTTAGAGGATCAAGATCCGGAATCTTTGCTTTATCATTAACCTTCAGGATCCATAACCGATACAATAACCTGGGCGTATGGAACCGTTTGAAAGTCTTTGGCGAAGCCGGTCCGGTAATCGGTATTTCTCGTTTAAAATTTGAAAGCCCCTCGTTACAAATAAGCAACAGGTCAAATCTAATTTCAACGCTTTTATCAATCAGCGAAAGGCTCTTTGGAATAAAAGCCGGAACTGGCATTGAATATAATCTCAATAAATACTGTGGCTTTTACTTCGATTTTTCATTTCACTATTACGAGATCGGTTCTGAATTATATCTGGATAACTACATTGCGTTTAGTCAGGTTTCTTATGGAGTAGTGATTCGATTGCTGAAAGACAAACGTTTCTATTATATAAAATAAAATGATCGATTTACCTCAGCCTTTCCTGTTCATTTCATTCCTCCTTTTCCAGGGATCCTTGACTTCACCTCCAGAACCGGTAATCCTCAAAACAGATGCCGCTATTATTTATGATATCTGTTTTTTTGATAGTGGAAATTCCCTGGCCGTAGCCGACGGAGATAGACTTAAAACTTTCTCCTCCGAGAGTGGTAATTTGTCTTTTACGCTCCCGGTTGTACATAAAGGCCAGATTTTATCATTTGACATTTCCAGAGATAATACCATGCTAGTCAGCGGAGGAAGGGACAGCCTGATGGTTTATTGGAATCTTGTAGATAGACAATTGTCCCGAATAATAAATCCCTCAATCGGCCTGATCACTTCCATAAAAATTTCCTCAGCCGGGAAATTAATTGCCGCAGGCGGAACGGCCAGGAAACTCGTCATTTATGACTTTTCCGGCAATAAGGTCAGAGAATACAATGATCATAGCGATGACATCACGGACATTGCGTTTAGTAATGACGGAAGGTACCTTGCAACTGCCGGGGCTGATAATATGATTTTCTTATATGATAATCATGCCGGAATTCGATTGACGGGCCTGGCAAGACATACTAGATGGGTCAGAAGCATATCATTCAACTTCGACAATACAAAGTTGATTTCGTGTGGGGATGATTCGAAAGTTGTCATTTGGAATATTTCCGATCCGGATCACCCCAGCCTACATTCCGAAATTAAGCTGAAGGCCGACTGGCTATTAAGTATCGATTATGCCGGGAATGGCAATTCATTTGCCGTGGGTGGCCTTAACGGCAAAGCAAGGGTTATTGGAGACGTAAGCTTTTATTCAGATCGCGTTGGCCGGCCGATCCAAAAAATAAAATTCCGCCCTGGAACAGGAATTTACTTCGAAATTGCTGTGGCATCCAGGGGAAAAGGAGTGATATTATTTGATTCCAGAGATTTTAAATTAAATGAGGGTGATTAGAAACCACAGATCGGAAAACGGAGGGAAAGCATATTCAATCTTTCTTTCCCGTCAACCTCGAATAAATTTAAGCATCGGTAAATTATAGACAAATCAGTATTTTTTTTTAATAGCATACTCAACATATTGCGAAATATAGGCTTTTAACTTTTAGGCCAGAAAATTCGGAATGACTTTAATGTTCTTGACTCAAATTATACCCAGGGTTTTATTAACTCAATAGATAGTAATTCTATTTATTTCTGTGGGAATTATTTATCGAAATGGTGATGTTTTGACTTGCTATAATCCGTTTTCAATGTTATTGATGGTAAAAGATTTTGAAACGATTCGAGATTCCTGGACTGACCAGCAATTCATAAGTCTACTTCATTAAGATCAATCGCATCGACGCAGCGATAGAGTGGTTCTGCAGTATTTGAACGATATAGATGCCATCGCTTAACCGGGAAATATCCAATTGACTTTGTAACCGGTCGGTTTCCATCACAACCTCCCCAGTCAAATTCAATAGAATAATGCTTCCTTTTATTCCGGGAAGAATGCTGAATGAAAAATTTAAAATTTCCCGGGCAGGATTCGGATAAATGTAAAAGGATATGTTTTGATCTTCCGAAATGCTTCCGATTCCCGTGACAATATCAGGCTCCCTGGTTTGAAGCAGCATCCATTCATATAAGTTTGGAGTATGGTAAAATTTGCAGATGCGATGATCCTGAAAAGAAAACAAAAGATGAATAACTTCCACATTATACCAAAATAATTATTTTCCGTTATATTGGACCGATTTTACCGGAATGAACTTAAAAGATCTTGGATTTGACGAAAGTTTTAAGGAATTCATGAGCCTGCAAGGCCTGGAGAATCTGGACGCGGGAAGGGTCATTGCCGAGCACAAGGAACGCTATATTGTCGTTACGGAAGCTGGGGAATTCGATGCGGAGATCACCGGCAATATGCGATTCACGGCGAAAGACCGTTCCGATTTTCCGGCCGTTGGAGATTGGGTGGCTGTGAGCATGTATGAAGGCGGAATGGCCATCATCCACAGGATCTTCCCGAGAAAGACGATCCTTAGCCGCCAGGCGGTCGGCAAAATCGGAGAAGCGCAGGTCATTGCTGCCAACATCGATTATGCGTTGATCACCCTGGCTGCAGGACAGGATTTCAATATCAACAGGGTGGAAAGGTACCTGACCATTTGCCATTCGGCTAAAGTAAGTCCTGTAATCATCCTGAGCAAAACTGACCTCATCGCCGAGGCCGGGGTGAAGACCCTGGTGAATGACCTGGAAACCAGGATCAAAAATGTCCCCATCATCCCGGTCAGCAACCAGACAAGATCCGGGTATGATCAGTTGAGTTCGTTCCTTACGAAAGGCAAAACCTATTGTTTCCTGGGCTCCTCAGGAGTCGGGAAGTCCACGCTGATCAATAACCTTACCGGGAAAGAGGTGCTGAAAACAAAATCAATCAGCGAAAGCACAGGCAAAGGCAAGCATACGACCAGCCACCGGGAATTATTCATCCTTGAAAACGGAAGCCTGCTGATCGATAATCCGGGGATGAGGGAAGTGGGGATCGCCGACACAACGGACGGCCTCGAAATGACCTTCGACAATATTCTGGAACTGACAAAAGACTGCAAATTTTCCGACTGCACTCATACGCATGAGAAAGGATGCGCGGTAACCGAAGCCGTTGAAAAAGGGATCATAGACCGCGCATCTTACGAGAACTACCTGAAAATGGAACGCGAAAAACAGCGGTTCAGGACGTCTCATGCTGAAAAACGAAAAAAAGATAAAGCCTTCGGTAAATTTGCCAAACAGGTGATGGAATATAAGAAACGGTTTAAGCCTTGATCAATTAGCTTGTAGCCTGGTTGACTCGTCAACGAGTTTACCAATCTACCATCTTTCGGTACTTCTCCAGGTGAAATGCCGTTTCGCGAACGATACGTTGAACAGCCAGGCCGTGACCGAGATCAGGAACAAAAGAACCTCGGTCGTCCCCGGTCAGAAAAATATAGTGTGCATGAATGATGGCCCTGAGCCAGCCGGCCGAAACGTGACCTGAAGGAAAACTTGTTACAGGCTGATAATTACTTCCCACCGCTTGCCGCACCCAACGGTTATCGCTTTCCAGGAAATATTCAAATGAATCAGGCTGGTGTGACGAATACCGCAGGGTTCCTTTATCCGCATAAAGGTCCAATTGCGTCAGGTCGCCTGTTCCTGAACTGACACGGCTTGCCGACAGGGTCCCAGCAGCTTTTGTAGAAGGATCGAAAAGGATGATGGAGCTGAACAGGTCGGAGCCTTTATGGACATCCTCGAAGCCTCCTCCCTGGAAGGCGGAAATGATCTGAAGTTCTTCGCCCAGGAATGCCATCAACAGGCTCACCCCGTGGGATCCCAGATCGGCCATAGCGCCTCCGTCCGGCGCCGGGGTTAATCGGGTCCTCCTTTTTTCCCGGTAGGACAATTGGAGGTAATCCCCGTGATAATATTTCAAATCGAAATGAATGGGCCGGCCAAGAACCCCTGTCTTCCAGAATTCCAGCGCAGCACGGACCGCTGAAGTCTGAAGGTACTGGAACCCCACCTGGATCTTCTTCCCCGGATAATTTGACTTTAAAATTTCATGCATTTTGTTTTCTTCGTCCGGAGAGGCGCATACTGGCTTTTCAAGATAGATATTTTTCACCCCGGGCATATTCAAAGCCATCAGCAGGTGTTCAAAGTGAACATTGTTTGGTCCGAGGATGAAGATGGTATTGATATTTTCATTTTCTCTGAAGGCATGGATATCCTGGGCGTGATTAAAAGAGTATTTCGCAGCGAAATCCTCCCTCGATTTCGGCGTTCTGGATGTAACCGACTCAAATTCGATTCGGGGAACCTCGTTATAATAGAATTTTATTGAATTCAAGGCATAGGCATGGGCTCTGGCAATTCCTCCCGCTCCCATAAATCCCGTTCTGATCTTATCCATATGGCGAATTTGTTGCAATATTGCGTTGTCAAATTAATCATTTTATGAACAATTTTTCGTTTCAGAACCCCACCCGGTTGGTTTTTGGGAAAGGACAGATTTCCCAACTATCCTCGCTGATTCCCTCCGACAAAAACATCATGATCACCTTTGGCAACGGAAGCGTAAAGCGCAACGGGATTTATGACCAGGTTGTGAATGCACTGAAAGATCACAATTTCATTGAATTCTGGGGTATTGAACCAAACCCAACAGTGGAAACGCTCAGAAAAGCGATTGAACTGGGTAAACGGAACAAGATCAATTTCTTGCTTTCTGTTGGCGGCGGATCCGTCCTCGATGGGACAAAGCTCATCGCGGCAGGCATGAAATACGATGGTGATCCCTGGGATCTTGTCTTGAAAGGCAGGGTATACAATGCCATCCCCTACGCGACCGTCCTGACCCTGCCGGCCACCGGTTCGGAGATGAACGACACGGCTGTTATTTCACGCATGGAAACCAGGGAGAAATGCGCCTTCAATAGTTTTTATCCCATATTCTCAATCCTTGATCCGGAGGCTACCTACTCACTGCCCCCCTACCAGATTGCCTGTGGTCTGGCGGATATATTCACGCATGTGGTGGAACAATACATGACTACACCCGGCCAGTCGAGGATCATGGACCGCTGGGCGGAAGGGATCCTGCTGACCATCCTGGAGATCGCACCGAAGATCAGGGGAAACCAGTTCGACTATGATTTGATGGCCGACTTCATGTTATCAGCTACACTGGCCCTCAATGATTTTATCCGAATGGGTATAAGCCAGGACTGGGCAACCCATATGATCGGGCACGAACTCACCGCATTGAATGGAATCACGCATGGGGCTTCCCTTGCCATAGTCATGAACGGTACGCTCCGGACCTTAAAGGAGCAGAAAAAAGAAAAGCTTCTCCAGTTCGGAGAAAGAGTCTTTGGAATCATGGATGGAAACCCGGATGAACGGATTGAAAAAACCATCGCCCGGACAGAAGAATTCTACCGCTCTTTAGGATTACCAACCCGCCTCACTGAAGCCGGCATCGGAAACGAAACCATCGACACGGTTAAAACGCGTTTCAACAAAGCCGGCGTTGCTTATGGTGAAAATGAAAATGTTACAGGCGATGTTGCGGAACGTATCTTGCTGAGTTGTCTGTAGACCAATATTTTTCAGGGCATCTTCGGGCTATGAAAATATTCTATAAATAGCAGACTGGTTGACTCGCAGACTAGTTGACTGGCTTACATCCAACCTGTCAACAGAAATGTCCATTATCTGGAAATTTATATTCTCAATATGCTGCGTTTCACAGGTCGAACGGGGATTAACCAGTCTGCTATTCTACCCTCCTACTAGTCAGCCACTCCCCTAACCCCCAAAATCCTAGAATTTCGCCTATAATATCATATAACTCATATATAATCAACGAGTTACGTATTCTGGCACATGCTTTGTTACATTTCCTATACTAAGATGAAAATAATGAAAATGGCAACGATGAAAAGGATGTTAAACAATTTAAACAATGAAGCCATGAAAAAGAGAAATTTACATATGACCGGAAAATTGTTCCTGGCTGCATTATTCATGATGTCTGTAACGCTGACTTTCGGACAGGGCAGGTCTTCAGGCCGGACCAGTTCAGGGAACAGCCGTTCTTCAGGCACCACGGTGATGTCCAGGAGAGATGGACGCGATGACCGCGTAATCGTCCGGGATAACAGCAGCGTGTCATCTGGCAGAGTTTCTTATCGTGATAATAATAGCAATAATTCTTCTGGCTCTTACACCAGGTATAACTACCGTTCTAATGACAATAGTTATCTCAGGAACGGGAATAGCGGTAAGTCGAATAATGGGAACTGGAATAACGGAAATGGCAATAAAAACGGCCATCACAACGACTGGTCGTCAAACAATAACCATAACTGGAACCATGGTCACCATTATTATCATAATACGTATAACACCTGGCATTTCCCGGCCCCATGGAAATATTCGCACAATGCATGGGTATTCAGACATGACTACGGCGACTAT
>DATDPY010000061.1:0-2990 GCA_035292565.1 Cyclobacteriaceae bacterium
CCACCTGCCCGTAAACATCCGGGAAGGCCAGTGGGACAACCTGGTCCGGGTTATTTCTGCCTACCTTCCGGGGAATATGAAGTCAGGGCTTCTGGAAGTCGATATCGGAGGTGAACACCGGTCGGTTACTCTAGCGCGAAACGGTTATTTTCATTTGCGGTTCAACGGCATCCACGTCCCCAACGGGGTCCCGGAGCCGAGGTATCATTTTTTCAGGAAAAATATTATGCATAACGTCCATATCCCCGAACATTACAGCCGGAGTATCAGCCATTTTAAGGAATTCAGTACCGGGATCGTCTCCGACATCGACGACACGATCCTCGTATCTCATACACGAAATTGGATGAAAAAACTCCGGCAGCTTCTTGCAAAAAACGCATATCGCCGGAAAGCCGTCACCGAAATGGCATCCCTCTATCAGAAAATGAAAAAAAGGAACATGCATTTGTTTTATGTTTCGAACAGTGAGGCCAACCTTTATCCCATGATCCACCTCTTTCTCCATTATCATGGTTTCCCCGAAGGCCCTGTATTTCTGAAGCCCTATAAAAAATGGAATGAAATATTAAGCAAGGAAACTCCAAACACCCGGTCACGACATAAGATCGAGAAGATTGAAGGCATCTTTTCCTTGTTCCGAAATAATAATTTCATACTGATCGGTGATGACAGCCGGCGCGATCCTGAAATTTACTGGAAAATTGCCCGTGAAAACCCAGGCCGCGTATCGTGCATATTCATCCGTCAGACCGGAAAAACTCCCAGCCTCAGGGCGAGAAAAACCTCAGACGAAATCGGAAAAAACCCGCTAACCAAATTCGTTTATTTTCGCAGCCCCGCAGCGCTGGAGGAAATAATTGAGGATGGTGATTTGTTGAAGTAGAAAATCCTCCTCGGAAATCTATCTGTGAGGGGTAACTGAAAAATCTCCAGAATTAATAATTCATTGATGGTCGAAAAGTTGAAAAGATTAAAATGGGTTCATTCGATTCTTCGACTGTTCAATAGTTAAACATGGCCGTTGGCAATTTAGATTTCATCGAGGACCGAAATCATTAACCATTAACTACTAACCAATCAACCAGTAACCTGCCACCCTCGAATCAAAAATACTGCATTAAACTATTTCCCGGCCTTGGCGGAATCGGCCTTGGTCGTTTTTCCGGAGGCTGCTGCTTCCTTTTCAGCTTTGTACTCCGCATTTAATCTATCGGTTACCGGCTTGGTAATATCCAGCATTTCGGATCCGAATAACATTCCTGTGCCTCTCTTGTAGTTCAATACCACGTTATACCCGTTTTCAACAGAATATTTTTTAAGGAATTCGGCGACCCTCTGAAATAACTGGTCGTTCACTTTGGCCTGTTCCTCAAGCATCTGCTGGCCGAGGGTTTCCTGGTATTGATATAGATTCTGCTGCTTTCGCATAAGGTCTTCTTCCACAGCCCTTGCCTGGTTGATCGTCATGTTGCCGGACGTACTCCGGAAATTTTCGATTTCGGTCTGCAAGCTTTGTGCCCTTGACGTATATGTCTTTTCAAGATCCGCCTGTTTTTTTTCAAGCTGGGCGCTTAGTTCTTTAAACAGATCGTAATTATTGAGCAGGGAATCTTCTATCACATAGGCTATCGCCACATCGGTGATACCGGGAGACGTTCCTTCGCTGGTCAGGCTGCCGGAGATTCCGTGGCCCCTGAAGTGCAAAAAATATAATATTCCGACGGCTACGATCAGAATGAAATTCAGAATGAGGGACAGGTTTTTCAAGGTTTTAGAATTTATTTCCGCGCAAATATAACTTTAATGATGTGAAATTAATAAAATTCAAAACGGTCAGGGTCGATTATCCGGAGGTTTTTTGCCGGCAGGCTTATACTCATATCGGGTATCTATCTCTTTTTCCGATGAATTGTCCGGCTCAGAAAAATAATCCACACCCGGCTTGTTTTCCGGTCCAGGCTCAGGCAACTCAATCGTTTCATCTCCGGCATATATGGGTTTATGCCTGAAAAAGACAGCCACCAGGGCCCCGGACAATAATCCCATAAGGTGCGACTCCCAGGAAATATTTTCTTCGCCTGGAAGTATTCCATAGATCATCCCGCCATAAAGAACAAATACAGCCAGTGAAATGGCCAGCGACCGGCTGTCCCTTCTCAAAATTCCTCCAATAAAGATAAACGACAACAGTCCATAAATAACTCCGCTGGCGCCGATATGGTATGCATCCCTGCCGATGAGCCACACCCAAATACCGGTGGCCGCGTATATCCAGAGCAGGACTTCAAAGGCAATTTTATGATAAAAATAGAAAAGCCCGATGCCGAGAACAGCCAGGGGAAATGTGTTGGAGATCAGGTGCAATATGCCGCCGTGGATCAATGGCCCGGTTATGATCCCAATGGTGCCCATGAGGTTTCGGGGGTATAATCCAAGACCGGTAAGATCGATCCCGGAAAGCCATTCCACCGCCTTGATCAGCCATAAAAATATGATGAAGGAAATGGTTATGAATACTGCCCTCCGCATAACCTTACTTTCATTGAATGATTGGTTTACATCTTCACGCATGCGGATGTAAAGATCAGAAATTTATTCCGGCAGCCCCGCTTCATTCGAGGATCAGCCTTTGGTTTTTGGGATATCTCACCTCATACTGAAACCTGAGTTCTTTTTGTGATTGCGGCGTAAGTTGAAGCGTCCATTTCAATTCGCCTTTTTCCTTGTCCAGGATGGCACCGCCGCTCTCCAGCAGGTTCACAGTTATTTCACTCCGTGTGGAAATAGGTACCTGGTCAATCAGGATTAGGTCAACAGGTTTCGATTTGTTATTCCTAACAGTTGTGGCAAATCCCCTGGTATCGATTTTGTTAGTACCGATCGTTCTTCTTTGGGTGAATTCATCAACCTTCTTCCTTTCGATCACGATGCTCTTATCCCTGCCCAACGAAATTTCCATCGTATCGCTTTGTACGGCCGGATCGATA
>DATDPY010000062.1:0-12104 GCA_035292565.1 Cyclobacteriaceae bacterium
AATGATTTATAATTTGGGTCCTATTTGAAGCTAAACTTCCAACTCCTTTAGGCTGACGGGTACCACCTTTGAAACTCCCTCCTCAACCATGGTGATCCCATAAATTATGTCGCTGGCCGACATCGTACGCTTGTTATGCGTCACTATGATAAACTGTGAGTCTCTGGAGAAGGTACGGATGATATTGTTGAATTTATCGAGGTTCACATCATCGAGTGGAGCATCGACCTCATCGAAGATACAAAATGGGGCAGGCTTCATCAGGTATATTGCGAATAAGAGGGAGGTCGCAGTCAGGGTCTTTTCACCACCCGATAACTGGTTGATCGTCAATGGCTTTTTGCCCTTTGGCTTAGCTATGATTTCAATACCCGAATTCAAGGGATCTTCCGGCTCCAGGATGATCAGGTCACAATCGTCTCCTTCGCTGAACAAGGTTTGGAATACTTTCACGAAATTGGTTTTAATGCCTTCATAGGCTTCCATGAAACAGGTTTTTGCCGCGACATCGATTTCATCCATTGTCAATTTCAGCGAGTCTTTCGCTTTCATCAGGTCATCTTTCTGGTCAGTAATGAAATCAAAGCGTTGTTTTATCTCGTTATAAGCATCCATGGCCATGGGGTTGATCGGCCCAATCCTTTCCATCCGATCTTTTACCTGGACTACCTGGTTCCTGAGTTCTTCTTCCGGGACAGACTCATCCTCCAGTGAGCCCGAACCTTCGATATCCGAAAGATCGACATTGAATTCCACAGATAATCTCTCTTTCATGGAAGAAAGTTGGAGTTTCACATCATTCTGGCTGCTATTCAGGTCCATCAGCAGCGCGTCGGCCTGCTCCCTTGTGTGTTGAAGTTCCCGAACACTTTTTTCCAGGTCATCGATTGTTCCCCGTGCGGAATAATACACCCTCTCCGATTCATTCAGGCCGGCTTCCATTTCTTCTTTTTCCCTGTACATCTTCACGATATCGGAATCGTTCAATGCGGAAAGCTGCGTCAAGGCCTGAATTTCCTCTTCACTTCGCTGCAAATCGGCAGTATTTTTTTCAACCCTTTCCCTGCTGCTTTCCAGGGTATGGGATTTAAATGCAATTTCCTGGTCGAAGCTGCTGATCCTGTTTTTTTGCTGGTGATATAGAAGATTTACTTCATTATGCCCCGATAGCTTCGATTCAACCACCTCATGCTGTTTTCGAAGTTCTGCTTGAAGCTGGTCGATCCTGGCCTGGAGTGCCTGAAGTTCTTCGTACTTCGCAGCCGAATCAGGCATCAACGCGGCGATCTCGCCCTGAAGTTCAACCACTTTGTTGAGAATATCCTCATTTTTAGTCGACTGGTTGCGGATCATTTCGGCATACTGTTCCTTTCGGGTCCGGTAAGATATCAGGCTTTCATTCAATTGATTGATCTCGGATTGGCTGAAGGCAATCTGCTCTTTCCGGGAACTGGTTTTAAGCAGGGAAATTTCATGCGTCTCTTTTGCCAATTCCTGACGGATTATTTCCAGTTTTTTATTAAGTTCCCTGATTTCTGATTCGAGTTTTTCAAGATTTCGCGCACGCCCAATCTTTTTGCCTTCGAAAAGTCCAACAGATCCTCCGGAAAGACTGAACCTGCGTTTGGTAAGCTTCCCGCCGGCGGTAATAAAAATCGCATCTTCGCCTTTGGGCAGGTCTATGAGCTGTCCGTTGAACAGGTATACATTATCGAGAATATAACTGATCAGTTTTGTGAATTTAGAGTCGTATTCAACGATCTCTGTGGCCGGAACCGAATTTTCATAAAAGCGAATGGGCGTGGGCACGAAGTAGTCGAATGCTTCAAGAATAAAGAAATGAGCCCGACCCTTTGAAGCCTCGCTCAGCAGATTCACAGCCAGGAATGCTTCGGATTCATTCTCGACCACATAGTAATTCATGTAAGGCTCAAGGTAGTTTTCAACCGTTACCCTGTACTTCTCTTCGCACGTAAGGATATCCGAAAGGAGGGGAGCATCCTTACTCCAGATCTTCTGTTTTCTAAGGAATCTGATGGCTTCCGGGAATCCTTCGAGATTATCAACCAGGGATTTGATCAGGTTATATTCATTCTGTTTCGCGTCGAGCCTCCGGTTGGCATCATTCATCTCGTCGCGGATAACCTCGATGGTCTTTTCGGTTGCGGCAATCCTTTGCAGGGTATCCTCTTCAGATTTTGTCATCTTATCCAGCTCAGCGTTGCGCTCTGCGAGCTCGCTGGAAATTTCAGAGATCTTAGCGTCGAACACCACTAGACTTGCCGTATTTTCTGTAGAATCGGTGGCGGACTTTTCGAGCTCTTGCTTCATCGTGGCGATCTGAACCTCTCTTATCTCAATGTCTTTGCTGATCCGGAATACATCTTCATGACATGACCGGTAAGCCTGGTTCAGTGATTCAAGCTCTTCCTCAAGTCTTTTTTCCAAGGCCTTTTCACCGGCTAATTCAACATCAAGTCCGGCCAGCCTTTTGCCTGTCTCTTCCAGCGCCTGCATTGCGGTATCCCGGTCATGGCGGAGGCCCTCAAGGCTTAAAGAATCCTGTTCGTTTCTTTTTTTATCTTCCCCGATCTGGTTCCGAAGGTGCTCGCCATTATCGGTGAGAAATTTTATCCGTTCCTGTGTTAACCTTTTGTCGCTCTCGGCCTGTGAGATCCTGTTTACGAATTCATTAAGAGATTTCTGCCGCGCCGCAAGGTTTTTCTCGCTCACAACGAGCGATGCTCTGGCTTTTTCTATCTCGGCCTCATTTTCAGCTACTTTTTTGTTCAGCAAAACTTTCCGGTCATTTTCGGCATCGATTTGCTTCTGGATCTGTGCAACACTGTTGTGATGACTTTTAAGGCTGACCCGTGCCAGCCTGATACTCAGGTCCTTATACTCTTCTTTATATTTAAAATATTTTTCTGTTTGCCTGGCCTGTTTTTCGAGTGAGTTCATATTCTTATCAATCTCGAAGAGCAGGTCCTCGACTCTCTCCAAATCCATGTCGGTTGCTTCAAGCTTTCTGATCGTCTCTTTTTTCCGAACCCTGAGTTTGGAAACTCCGGCGGCTTCCTCGAACAGGTGTCGTCGCGCATTATCCTTATCAGTAAGTATCTCATCAACCATGGAAAGTTCGATAATAGCGTAGGAGTGTGATGCTATGCCGGTGTCGAGAAAAAGGTCGGTTATATCCTTTAGCCTGCAGGGAATGCCATTCAGAAGATATTCGCTTTCCCCGGTCCTGTAATACCTCCGGGTGACTGTCACAGTCGAATATTCAATGGGTAGTATATTGCGGGTATTGTTGAAGGTAATTGAAGCTTCTGCCAGTTGCAAAGGTTTCCTGTTTTTGGACCCGTTAAATATGATATTCTCCAATTTCTCCGAACGGAGGGTTTTTACCTTCTGTTCTCCGAGTACCCAGCGGATCGCGTCCACGATATTTGATTTACCACAACCATTGGGACCGACAATTCCGGTAATACCCTTGTCGAAATTGATTGTGACCTTATCGCCAAAGCTCTTAAATCCTTTTATTTCTAATTTAACTAATTCCATCGGGGCAAAATAAAGGTCGTGGGCCTAAGAAAACAAATATTATTTTATATATACCTTTACAGGCATGGATGATTACCAGGTAATTATATATATCATCCTGGTGGTGATATATATTATCAGCAGGGCGTTGAAAGCCAGGAAAAAAATCGACCCGACAATTCTTCCTCCTCAACAAAGATATGAAGAAAACGAGTCGTACCCTGAAACGGCCCCTAAACCTTTCGATGCTCCTTCAAAGCCCCGTCAATTGAGCTTTGAAGATCTGTTGAAAGAATTTTCCGGATATGAGGAAAAAGAAGTGCATCCCGCCCCGGCAGAATCGGAAACAGCCAATTATCCTTATAAAACAGAAACAAAACCGGAAACCAGGCAATACCAGTCCTATGAATCGCCTGAGAATTTCCCATCCTATAATGACGAAGAAGGCAAAAGCCTGGAAAGCCTGGTCTCGTATGAGGATATGTACCAGTCGCCGGGCAGGGTAGAGAAGGCTGATACCAAACACGCCGATATCAATGAAATCCGGTTTAAGGAATATGCATCCTACCAGGCTTTCGACATTCATAAAGCCAGAAGGTTCCGAAAACTGCTCCACAATTCAACTTCCATGAAGGATGCCGTCGTTCTGAAAGAAATCCTGGACAGGAAGTATTTTTAATCCCTCAATAAAGTTTTTGTTTTGATTCCGGATTTGTCGATTATTTATTTATTTTGCTGAAATGTTTCATGCATTGAGTAATCCACTTGATCATATTCTAATAAGTGAGCCAGTCTTCTTCAGGCCTTGAAGGCCTGCAAAATACGTATGGTTGTTCATGCGACAACCCTCCTCCATTTATTTCGTTTTATACATAAATTAATTAAAATCAACTTGCCGTTTGAAACAAGATGATCTGGGAATTTAAAGTATACATAACCGATAAATCTCACTCAAAATATGCTCCTGAAATTTGCCAGCTGATTGAAGAATCCGCAAAACAAAGAGGAACGGGAATCGCTAAAAGGGACGTAAATTACATAATCCGGAAGATCGAAGAAGGTAAGGCCGTGATATGCCTGCGGTATGACAATCGTCTTTCAGGATTTTGTTATATTGAAACCTGGAGCAATGCCAATTACGTTGCGAATTCAGGACTAATTGTCCACCCTGATTTCAGGAAACACGGTTTGGCTAAAATGATCAAAAGGAAAGCTTTCAACCTTTCCAGGAAATTATACCCCAAAGCCAAGCTATTCGGGCTTACGACCAGTCTGGCCGTAATGAAAATCAATTCCGATCTTGGCTACGAGCCGGTTACATTCTCGGAGCTTTCCCAGGATGATCAATTCTGGCAAGGATGCTCGAGTTGTGTCAACTATGATATTCTTAACCGGATGAAGCGGGTTCATTGCCTCTGTACCGGGATGATGTTCGACCCTGCGCAGAAAGGCGTGAATGGCGCTTCCATCCGCAATAAAGGTCTGAAGATTTATGAAAGGTGGCTCCAATTCAAAAGGTTCGTCCTGCTAAGCCGGTTTAAAAAAGATAATTCCAACTCCTAATTTTTTATTGAGCTGTAACCATGGAAAATAAAAAAGTGATACTCGCCTATAGCGGCGGTCTTGATACCTCTTTTTGTGTAAAATACCTTTCCGAAGACCAAAAACTCGAAGTCCATACGGTCACGGTAAATCTTGGAGGATTCGACGAGGATGAACTGAAAGATATTGAAAAGAATGCCCTGGGTATGGGAGCAGCAAAGCACCACCTCGTTGACGCCACGGCCGAATATTACCGTCAGTGCCTGCGCTACCTGATATACGGAAATGTACTTCGAAACCATATTTATCCCTTATCGGTAAGTTCAGAGCGGGCTTTCCAGGCAAAAGTAGTGGCCCTGAAGGCACGCGAGATCGACGCCCGATATGTTGCCCACGGAAGCACCGGTGCCGGTAACGATCAGGTCAGGTTTGACCTGGTATTCCACACCATGATTCCGGGGGTGGAAATTCTAACGCCGATCCGGGACCTGAGACTGTCACGGCAGGATGAAATAGAATATTTAAAGAAACATGGGGTGAAGCGGGAATGGAGCAAGGCGAAATATTCGATAAACAAGGGACTCTGGGGAACCTCGGTAGGCGGGGAGGAAACGAAAACCTCGGATAAATTTCTGCCCGGGGATGCTTTCCCTACACAGCTCGAAACCAATGATATTGAGGAACTTGAGATCAGCTTCGAAAAAGGTGAAGTCGGAGGGTTCAGCGGTAAGAAATACAGCAATAGCCTCGATGCCCTGGTTGCACTTGGGAAACATATTGCACCTTATGCGTTGGGCAGGGATGTCCATGTCGGCGACACCATAATCGGGATCAAGGGAAGAATCGGATTTGAGGCGGGCCTGTCACTGCTGGTTATCCGGGCTCACCACCTGCTGGAAATGCATACGCTTACCAAGTGGCAGATTTATTGGAAGAACCAATTATCCGACTGGTACGGGCAAATGACCCATGAAGGGCAATTCCTCGCCCCGGTCATGAGGAATATTGAGGGCTTCCTGGAAGATACACAGAAATACGTGACGGGAAGCGTGATATGCAGGCTTGCTCCATACAGGTTCCAGGTTTTGGGCATTAAGTCTCCCCATGACCTGATGTCGTCTGATTTCGGCGAATATGGGGAAATGAATCTTGCCTGGTCGGGGGAGGATGTCAAAGGATTTACGAAAATTCAGGCCGTCCCGCATATGGTTTATAACAAGGTTAACAAAATCGATGAGTCGTTATAAGGTCGGCATAATTGGCGGTGCAGGATTCACGGCCGGTGAGCTGATCCGGATTCTTTACAGACACCCGGATGTCGATATTTCCTTCATCGTGAGCGAGAGCCATGCCGGGAACCAGGTATCGGATGTTCATGATGACCTCTCCGGATTATTGGATATGGCATTCGTAGCCGAACCCGATTTTAATGTTGATGTTTTGTTCCTTTGCAAAGGACATGGGGAATCTGTTCAATACCTCAGGGAATCAAAAACCTCATCCTCAACAAAGATCATTGACCTCAGCCAGGATTTCAGGCTCAAAGAAAGCTATCCGGACCTTCAGGGAAAATACGGGGATTTCGTTTATGGGTTGAGCGAATTGAACTATGAAGAAATCTCAAAATCCCGGAATGTAGCAAATCCGGGATGCTTTGCTACCTGCGTTCAGCTCGGATTGCTTCCATTGGCACATGCTGGTTCGATTGAAGACGACATACAAATCAGCGCGATAACAGGTTCGACCGGGGCAGGTCAGAAAATTACCGATACATCACATTTTTCCTGGCGAAACAATAACGTATCGGTTTATAAGCCATTTCAACATCAGCATCTCAGCGAGATCCGTCAGACACTCGAATTGCTGCAGAAAGGATTTTCTTTCAGAACAAATTTCATTCCGTACAGGGGGAATTTTACCCGCGGCATCCTTGCAGCCATGTATCTCCGCACCGGGCTTACCCTGTTCGATATCAGAGATTTGTACGGGACCTATTACAGGAATTCCTATTTCATTAAAATTTCGCCCAGAAACATACACCTTAAACAGGTGGTTAATACGAATAACTGCTTCATATATCTCGAGAAGTTTGATGATCAGCTCCTGATCATCAGTGCAATCGACAATCTTTTAAAAGGCGCTTCCGGGCAGGCAGTTCAGAATATGAATATTATGCTGGGACTTAAAGAAAATACAGGCCTGGACTTTAAAGCGTCTGCATTTTAGAACGAAATGAGAAATTTTTTATCAGTTAATGATGTCGACGATCTTCCGTCGCTGATATCCAGGGCCAGGAAGATAAAGGAAAATCCGCGGGCCGGTCTTCAATCTGGAAGCGGTAAATTCCTGGGCCTGATCTTTTTCAATCCCAGCCTCAGGACAAGGCTCAGCACCCAGCGAGCAGCCCGGAACCTTGGACTTGAGGTTATGGTCATGAATTTCTCCGAAGAAGGGTGGAAGCTGGAGACTGCCGATGGAGTAGTTATGGACGGGGACCGTTCAGAGCATATCCGTGAAGCCGCGGCTGTGATCGGCAAGTATTGTGAGATCATCGCGATCCGTACCTTTCCGGGTTTGAAAAATAAGGAAGAGGATTACAATGAGAATGTCCTCAGGAACTTTATGGAACATTCAGGCCGGCCGGTCATCAGCATGGAGTCCGCCACACGGCACCCCCTTCAGGCGTTCGCCGACATGATCACGATCGAGGAAATCAGAACTACGACTAAGCCCAGGGTTGTCCTTACCTGGGCCCCGCATCCCAAAGCCCTTCCTCAGTCAGTGCCCAATTCGTTTGCGGAATGGTCATTGAAAATGGATTATAACCTGATTATAACCCATCCGAAAGGTTATGAGCTTGAAAATTCCATTACCAGGGGAGCGGAGATCCAATACAACCAGGAAAAAGCGCTGGAAGGTGCGGATTTCATATACGTAAAGAACTGGTCATCTTTCAGCGATTACGGAAAGATACTGTCGAAGGACCCTCAGTGGACGATGAACCTGAATAAGCTCCGGAATACAAATCATGCAAGAGTTATGCACTGCCTGCCTGTCCGGAGAAATATGGTCATCGCCGACGATGTACTCGACAGCAGCCACTCCATTGTGATTCAGGAGGCTGAAAACAGGATATACTCAGCCCAGGCTGTATTGGAACAGGTGATATCCGATAATTTCTGATGGAAAAAATCGCCGTCATCAAAATAGGGGGAAAGGTTATTGATAACCCGGACCAGCTTCGTTTTTTTTTAAAATCGTTTGCGGGATTTAACATGAAGAAGGTGCTGGTTCACGGTGGCGGTAAAATGATCGACCAGATTTGTTCAAGGCTTGGGATCAAGGTGCGTATGACAGGAGGCCGGCGAATTACTGACGATCAGACCCTGGAAGTTGTGCAGATGGTCCTGGCCGGCCTGATAAATAAAAATATTGTAAGCATTTTGCAGGGATGGGGTTGTAACGCCCTTGGACTAACTGGGGCCGACGGGAACCTGATTACTTCAGACAAAAGACCAGTTAGGGACGGTATCGATTTTGGCAGGGTAGGGGATGTGCGTGAAGTGAACCTGAATGAACTCGAGTACTTAATTACCGGGGGCTATGTCCCCATTGTGGCCTCTCTTACTCACGACGGCCGCGGATCCATGTTGAATACGAATGCCGACACCATCGCCTCAGTTCTTGCCCAGAACTTATCGGAACGTTATGAGACCGACCTTGTATACTGCTTTGAACAGGCCGGGGTGCTGAATGACATCAGGGATGAAAGTTCCGTTATTCCACAAATTCGATTATCCGATTTCGAATCCCTTAAATCAACAGGCCGGATAACCGAGGGAATGATCCCGAAGATTGAAAATGCACTTTCAGCCGTTCGCCAGGGCGTGAAGCGGGTATACATAACCAATATTAATAATGCCGGAGAATATTTATCCGGGAGGAAGACAGACGGAACATTAATTATTAAATAATTGAGTAAGGAAATCGCGGAGATCATTGAACTGTTGACCCGACTTATCGGCACACCGTCAATCAGCGGCCAGGAAGATAAATCTGCCACATTGATCCTGGATTTTTTTGCATCACATTCCATCCGTGCCGACCGGAAAGGTAATAACGTCGTTGTAAGAAATAAATATTACAATAAAGAAAAACAAACGCTTCTCCTGAATTCGCATCATGACACGGTTAAACCAGTGAGCAGCTGGAAACGAAACCCCTACCAGGCTGCGATTGAGGATGAAAAATTATATGGGTTAGGCAGCAATGATGCCGGCGGTTGTGTGGCCACATTGACCGGTGTATTCCTTCATTTTTATGAACGTCCTGATCTGAAAATGAACCTCCTGCTGGTCATTTCTTCAGAAGAAGAGATTTCCGGTGCAAATGGCATAGTGTCGGTGCTTCCTGATTTTTCTGAGATTTCCTGTGGCATTGTGGGAGAACCTACAGGCATGGAAATGGCAATTGCCGAAAGAGGTCTGATGGTACTGGACTGCATTTCTTTCGGGAAGGCAGGACACGCCGCAAGGGATGAAGGTGAGAATGCCATTTATAAAGCTATGGAAACCATTGAATGGTTCAGGACCTATCAATTTCCGCGAATTTCGCCGTTATTGGGCCCGGTAAAAATGGCAGTAACTATGGTCAACGCCGGAACTCAACATAATATGGTCCCGGATGAATGCCATTTTACAGTGGATATCAGAAGCACTGAAGCCTATAGTAACGAAGAAATCTTCGAACAGATCAGGTCAATGGTAAATTGTGAGGTCACGCCCAGGTCATTGAGGCTTAAACCATCCGGAATCGCCCTGGATCATCCCCTCGTGATTGCAGGAAAGGCAGCCGGACTACAAATGATTGGGTCCCCAACACTTTCGGACCAGGCCCTGATGCCATTTCCAACCGTTAAAATAGGCCCAGGCATTTCATCCCGTTCCCATACGGCTGATGAATTTATTGAATTGGATGAAATATCAGCCGGGTTTAAGATATACGATCAATTGCTTTCCTTATTATTGCTTTAAAAGTGCATACCCGATGAAACTGTGGCAAAAGGATTATCACCTGAATGAGGAAATTGAAAAATTTACAATCGGTAATGACCTTGAGACTGATCTCCTTCTGGCTCCTTACGATGTGATTGGATCAATCGCTCATGCCATCATGCTTAATAAATCGGGGCTCCTGAACGACCTGGAATTGGAGAAAGTCAATAAGGGATTGAAGGAAATTTACCGGAAAGTCACCTCAGCCGATTTCAGGATCGAGGAAGGCGTTGAGGATATCCATTCCCAGGTGGAATTAATGCTAACGCGGGTGGCCGGTGAATCCGGCAAAAAAATTCATACAGGCCGGAGCCGTAACGACCAGGTGCTTCTGGATATCAGGCTTTACATCCGTGACCAGATATTTGAAATAACCCGGAACCTTGATGCATTATCCAGGCAACTGATCGAGCTCAGTGAGAAAAATAAAAATGTGTTCATGCCAGGGTATACGCATTTCCAGGCAGCCATGCGCTCATCCTTTGGATTATGGTTCGGGGCATATGCCGAATGCATAGCGGAGGATATTGAATTATTTCAATCGATATTCCTGATCGTTAACAGGAACCCGCTGGGCTCAGCGGCCGGATATGGATCTTCGTTTCCAATACGGCGCAATATTACTACAGAGCTGCTCGGCTTTTCCTCCCTTAATGTAAATTCCATAGCAGCGCAAATGGGAAGAGGCAGAACAGAAAGGATGTTATCAGCCACTTTGGCGCAGACGGCGGATACCCTTGGACGAATGTCTTCCGAGATCTGCCTGTACTGTGGCCAGGATTTCGGTTTTTTTACTTTTCCTGAAGAATTGATGACGGGATCAAGCATCATGCCCCATAAGAATAACCCTGATGTTTTCGAGCTGATCCGGGGAAAATGCAACCAGGTGAAAGCTTTGCCCAACGAAATGCTGATGTTGGCAACGAATCTTCCTTCCGGTTATCACAGGGATTACCAGCAAATGAAAGAACGCATTATGTGGGCCATAAATACAGTGAAAAGTTGTGTGCGGATCATGAACTTTATGTTGCAGCATATTGTTCTTAACCGGGAACTGGACAAAGAAAAGAAATACAGGTATTTATTCAGTGTCGAACTCGTTAATGAATTTGTCAACGACGGTATGAGTTTCAGGGACGCTTATAATAAAGTATCTGAGCTTATCAGATCAGGCGCTTATAAAGCCCCTGAAAATGTAAATTATACGCATGAAGGCAGCATTGGAAATCTGCAAAATGATTTGATCATGAACAGGCTCGAAGAAACCCGCCGGTTCTTTGGTACACAGGAAGATCAAATAAAAATGAAACTTTCGAATCTGGCAGGATTAAAATCCGGTTAACCTTTCATTTACCGGGTAGTTGGCATTCCTAAATTAATTTAATCTATTATGGTCGTTACGCTTGTCCATATCCGGGTAAAAAAAGAAAATATCGACGAATTTATCCGGGCTTCGCTTCGGAATCATGAAGGTTCCATCCGGGAAACAGGCAACCTCAGGTTTGATATTCTTCAGGATGACAATGACCCGTCAAAATTTATCTTTTATGAAGTCTATGACTCCGATGAAGCTGTGGCTGCCCACAAAAGTACTCCCCACTATACCGAATGGCGGGACGTGGTTGCCCCATGGATGGAAAAGCCGCGGGAAGGGATCCGTCATAACGTGCTTGCCCCTAAAGATAAGATGTTATGGTAAACCGGTTTAGTTTTTCAACAATTCCGAAAATTATATTTGGACCTGGAAAACTGTCAGAACTGTCGTCAATTGCAGGCCGGAACGCTGACCGGATATTGCTTGTAACCGGGAGCACGTCGCACAGGAATAACATCAGGCTTCTCGATCAGGTGGCTGCATTGGAAAACATGGGTAAAAAGGTTTACAGGACGTATATAAACCAGGAACCAACCGTGCCGATGATCGACCAGGCTGTATCTGGCCTCAGGGACCATAAAATCGACCTG